>VGEM01000500.1 GCA_016869315.1 Alphaproteobacteria bacterium
GCCGACCACGACCAGTTCCTGGTCGCGGGATCCCTGCCGCGCGAACATCCGACCGAACATGTTTGGTGTATGCCAGACACTTTTGTCTTTGTGAAAATCACCGTCGGTGGTTACATGAACGCAAGTTTCGAGCTGACCGCGTACAAGGAAGAGATGTGACCGTCGCCCCATCGACCGCCTATGACCTGATTGTCGTCGGCGCCGGCACGGCCGGCCTGCCGGCGGCGATCGCGACCGCGCGGCGTGGCGGCCGCGTGCTGTTGCTGGATGCGGCCGAGAAAATCGGCGGCACGTTGCATCTCTCCACCGGTCAGATCACCGCGGGCGGCTCGCGACTTCAAGCGGCGAACGGAATCGTCGACTCGCCCGAGGCGCATTTCCTCGACGTCATGCGGGTGACGGCCGGCCTGGCCGATCCCATCGTCCTGGGATTGATGACCAAGCTCGCGCCGCAGACGCTCGATTGGCTGATGGACGAGGGGCTGGTTCCGCTGCCGGGGCACCCGATCACCGCCGGCAATGCCTTCAGCGAGGGCTATAACCAGCGGCGGTGCTGTTGGGGCGAACAACGCGGCCGCGCCATTCTCGCCATCCTTGATCGTCTGTTGCAGCCCGAGATCGCATCCGGTCGTGTCGATCTTCGCTTGAATACGCGCGTCAGCAAGGTTCTTTTTGGCGACGCTGGCGAGGTTGCCGGCGTGCGCGCCGACACAAAGGCGGCGGCGGATTATCCCGGCCGTGCGGTGCTGATTGCTACCGGCGGCTATGCCATGAACGCGAAACTGTTCGAAAAGCTCACCGGCTATCGGCCCTATGTCGGACGCTCGTACCCGTTCTCCCAAGGCGACGGTCTGGTCATGGCCGAGGCCGCCGGCGGGTACTTGCGCAACGCGCATCTTCATCGCGCCGGCACCGGCTCGATCCTGACCGGAAGCAATTTCCCGACCACCGTGCTCAGCCGGTTCGAAACCTATCCGATCACGCGTCCATCGTGGGAAATCTGGGTCAACAGCCGGGGGCTGCGTTTCGTCAACGAGGACGAACCCAGCCTGACCCGGCGCGAAATGGCGCTGCTGGCGCAACCCGATCTCAGATACGTCGTCGTCTTCGACGATCGGATTTTGCGCGAGTCGCCGCCCGGCGTCGAAGGCTGGACCCAGCAGAAGATGCGCGATCACTTCGGCAATCACATGATGTTCGTCCGCGCCAACACCATTGCCGAACTCGCAAAGGAGGTCGCCGTCGACGCCAACGGCCTGGCGCGCGCGATCGCCGGATACAACGAATCGGTCGCATCGGGCCATGATCCGCTGGGGCGAACGCACATGCCGCGTCCGATCGCCGAGCCGCCGTTTTACGGCATCGTCCAATACGGCCACGCCAACACATCGAGCGCCGGCATCGTCATCGATGAAGACCTCCGTGTCCTGCGCCGCGACGGCCGCCCGATCAACGGCCTGTTCGCCGCCGGTGAGGTTCTCGGCACCGGCGTCGTCATGGGCCGCGCCTCGCTGCCGGGTCCGCTGGTGGTGGCCGCCATTGCTTTTGGTAAGCGGATCGGTGAACGCGTGCCGATCGGAGCGACGTGAGCGATACCGACAGAGTCATAGCCTTGAAGCGCCCCCTCACCCCAACCCTCTCCCCGCAGGGGAGAGGGTGCCGATCCGCCTTCGCTGTTGCGCAGCTTCGGCGGACTGGCACCGAGACCCACAGAAGCCTTGGCGAAGGTGGGGCACAGCGAGGCGGTGAGGGGGATGTATCAGCTAACTGCAAATCTATGTTTTAGAGTTCAGTAAACAATCACATCGCTCGCCAATGCCGGCGTGTGCTTGGGCAGGCGGAGCGCTTTGGCTTCCTGCTCGAAGTCGTAGCCGTATCCCAGCAGCTTGCCGTCGTCCCACGCCCGGCCGAGGAATGAGATCGTCACCGGCAATCCCGCGGCCGTCATGCCGGCGGGCACCGCGAGGTCGGGCAATCCCGCTTCGTTCGCGAAGATCGTCGGCAGTTCCATGCTGCCGCCGATCTTGGGCGGCTCTTTCGGCGCGATCTCCGGCGCCGGGCGGACCATGGTTGGGTAGAGCAGGGCATCGAGCCGGTATTTCACGAAGATCGCCTCGATGCCGGCGGCGATGGCCGGCAGTTGCACGTCGCGGAGCGCCAGGTACTGCGGATCGTCGAGCGAAGTCGCGATGCCGGCCTGGTATTTGAGCCCAATCGCCTTGCCGGGCGCGCGGTACTTGGTAGCGGGATCGTTGGCCTTCGCCACCAGCTCGTCGAAGGTGCGCGGAAAGCCGGGCTTCAGGCTTTG
>VGEM01000501.1 GCA_016869315.1 Alphaproteobacteria bacterium
ATGCCGGGTTCGCGATTGCCAATAGTCGATTCTTCGGCTCTGGATAGGCTCGACATTTGCCTGTTGTCGCTGAGTCCGGAGAGCGAACGAAGAGTGGTCGCCAAGCATTCAGCATTTGTCGAGCGCGGTGGTCAGTTCGGTTCGATCTTCGCCTCAAGCCCTCTTGCGCTGTGGCAGGCGTAGTCCGATGCCGCTCACGAAGATCAACGACGAAGTCTTCATGGCTGAAGGGCCGATTGCCCGTGTCGGGCCGGATGATGTTGCCTTCTTGAAACGGCAGGCGGCTCTGAACCAGAGGCGGCGCGCCCGCATTTGTGCTCACCGAGGTCCAAGTGACATGCTCCATGAGATGATCATCGCTTTGACGAGCGCCTGTTATATTCGCCCCCATCGTCATCTCGGGAGGTCCGAATCCTTTCATGTCATCGAGGGGATTGTCGACATCGTAATATATAGTGATACCGGCAGGATGATCGACGTGATTCCGCTCGGCGATCATTCCTCGGGACGACAGTTCTATTATCGCCTTGAGAGTGACAGATTCCATGGCCTCATCATTCAATCCGATACGCTAGTGTTCCACGAAGTGACCAACGGTCCGTTTCAGCCCGACCGGTCCCAGCTCGCATCCTTCGCGCCTGATGAACGTGATCCGGTCGGTGTGGCGACGTTTAACGCTGCAGCGCGCGCCGAGGCGTCTCGCTTTCAACTCGCCGATCCGCGAGGGCGCGCGTCATGACCCATACCATTGTCATCGGCGGCACGCGTGGTCTCGGCCGCGAAGTGGTCCGCGTGTTCTCGACGGCTGGCCATGCCGTGACCGCCGTAGGTCGCAAGGCTCCACCGGACAATGATCTCAACACTCCTGGTGTCACGTTCCGGCAGATTGATATCACCGACGGATCGGCCGTTGATCGGCTCCTGGCAGAGGCGGTAGCGACTTCGGGCCCGATCAATCACATTGTGTTCTGCCAACGGTTTCGCGGCGGTGACGATCCCTGGGCAGGGGAAATCGCGGTGTCACTGACGGCGACTAAGAACCTGATCGAGAAGGCTGTCGATCGTTTCTCAAAGGACGGAGACCGCGCCATTGTTCTCGTGAGTTCGGTTTTTGGTGAGTGGATCGGAGAGGGACAGCCGCTCGGCTACCATGTCGGCAAAGCCGGGCTCAACCACATGATGCGCTTTTTCGCGGTCAATCTTGGCAGCAAGGGTATCCGCGTCAATGCCGTAACGCCCTTCACGTATCTCAAAGACGAATCGAAGAAATTCTTCCTTGAAAACCAGCCTTTGCACGATCTCTACAAAACGATGATTCCTCTCGGTCGCATGGCCACCAGCGAAGACTCGGCCCGTGTTATCGTGTTCCTGTGCAGCCCCGCGGCTGGCTTCGTCACCGGTCAAAACATCACGGTCGACGGTGGCTTATCGCTGGTATGGCCCGAGACGCTTGGGCGAAAATTGCGCGGAATCTGATCTGCGACTACTCGAAATAAATGAACGAGTGGTCGCCGGTATAGCCGGCGTGACGAAACCACCACTCCCATTCCTCAGGCGTATTGAACTGTTCGCAGGTCACCTGCCAATATAGCAGGTTCACTTTTTCCTCTTCGGTTCTGTAAGACTCGACACACAAGTACTTCTTGCGCGCCACCCGCTGCATCTCGCGAAGCGCCGGGTCGAGGTCGTAATTGTGCAAATTGTGCAGGGCGTTGATCGAAATCACGAGGTCGAAACTGTTATCGGCGTATGGCAACTTCGATGCCGTGCCATGATCGATCTGCGATTTGATTTCGGGCTTCGCGTTTTCGATCGCGTAAGTCGAGACATCGAGACCACGCACGATCAGTCCGGGAACCACTTGGGTGAAGTCATACATCAAGAAGCCCTTGCCGCAGCCGACATCGAGGACTTTGTCGCCAGCCTTGAGGCCGTAATGTTCGGCCATCAATTTGGCGACTTTCGACCAGCGCCCCTCCATGTAGCGGTATCCGCCGTAGTTGATGCGACGGTCGCCATCCCAATAGTGCAAGCCCCACTCTTTCGCGAGGCGCGCTGCCTTCGCCTTGGGATACTCGGAATCGTTGACACGCGCGAGATAGTCGCGCTGGGTCGCCTTGTGCAGCGGCGACATGAAGTCGATGTAAGCCATGTCAGAGACCTTTGTTGAGAATTCTTCGGGCGCGCGCCAAGCGTTCCAAGATCAGCGCATCGCGTTCCGTTGCGCCACGCACCGCCAACATGTCGGCAAGTCGCGTTGGCCGCAAGACGGCGAGGACGATGGTCAGCCATTTCACGGCGAGCAGG
>VGEM01000502.1 GCA_016869315.1 Alphaproteobacteria bacterium
GTCGAAGTGCCGTTTGTCGCCCATATCCTGACTGCGAGGGCGTAATGGTTCCGACCTACACAGCGGCCTGCGTTCAAACCAATGTCTGGCCGGTGTACCCGAAAAAGGGCGGACCGGCCGAGATCGAGCACAAGGAAAAGAATCTCGCCCGCGCGATCGAATTGATTGACCGCGTGGCGTCGTGGAATCCGTCCAAGATCTACGTTCTGCCGGAATTCTTCATGACCGGCGCCGGCGGTGTCGGCAATACGCAACGCGACCGTGACCAACTTTGCATCCGCATCCCCGGCCCCGAAACCGAGCGTCTCGGAGCGCTTGCGAAGCGAACCGATTCGTACATCGCCGGCATGGCCTGGGAAGTGATGGACGACTGGCCGGACCGTTACTGGAACACGGCTTTCATCATCGCCCCAACCGGGCAAGTGATCTTGAAGTATCACAAGCATTACGACTTCACCGGCAAGACCAAGCCGGGCGATGTGATGACTGAATATGTCTCACGCTATGGCGTTGATGCGCTGTGGCCGGTTGTCGACACGCCTCTTGGCCGCATGGGCTGCCTGGTCTGTTTCGACATCAACATTCCCGAGAACGCGCGCTGCCTTGCCCTCAACGGTGCCGAGATCATCCTTCACCCGACGTCCGAGGGTCGCGCACCCTTTCTGATGGAGGACGTCGGCGGCTGGGAAATCGGCAAGCGCAGCCGGGCTTACGAAAATCTCTGTTATGTCATCTCGTCCAATCAGGGGCTTTTCCTTGGCAGCGATTTTCCGACGGATCGGATGCGCGGGCGCAGTCAGATCATCGATTTCACCGGCCACGTCATCACCATCGCCGAAACCACCGGCGAATGCATCTTGCAGGCCGACATTCAGATGGAGCAATTGCGCCAGAAGCGCGCCCAAGTGCAGATGAACTTCCTCAACGAGCTGCAGACCCACGTTCATGCCGTGCAGTATGCGCGGAAGGCGCTGTGGCCAAGGGAGATGTGGAAGGACGCCCCAAGCGGCGGGGATATGGGCAACATCAAGGCCGCGCGCGAAAATATCGCCCGACTGCAGAAAGAGGGCCTGTTCGTTCCGCCGGCGACGGGGTCGGATAAGAAGAGTTTTGTGTAGACGTTTTTCCGTCGTTCTGCACGATGACGGACCGAGATCATGGAACGAGGTCTAGCTCATGACTGCATTGAAACCCCTGCCTCGCTATTACGTCCTCGCCTGCCAGACGATCATCAAGCCGATCACCGCCGATGTGGCGACGCGCGACCAGGGCCGCGCCGTCATGCGCGAAAATCTCGACGCGGCACTGCTGCTGATGAAACGCGGCCTCGGCAACGGCCTCGGCGACGTCAAACTCGTCACCTTCCCCGAAATGTTCCTGACGCTGGCGCCAGTCGGTTGGCCGCGCGGCGTCGCCGGTTGGCTCGATGTCGCCTGTACCGAGGTGCCGGGTCCCGATTTCGAACCGCTGTTCCAGGCGGCGCGCGACCATGGCGTCTACATCGGCGCCAATTGCTACGAGTACGACCCCAAGTGGCCGATGCGCTACTTCAACTGCTCGTTCCTGGTAAACCCCAAGGGCGAAGTGGTTCTGAAGTATCGCCGGCTGCACAGCCACATCAGTCCGAGCCCGCACGACTTTCTCGACGCCTATGTTCAGGTCGAGGGCTGGGACGCGCTGTTCCCGGTCGCCGACACGCCGCTCGGTCGCATCGCCATGTTTCCATGCATGGAAATCTCGAAGCCCGAGGTGGCGCGGATGTTCGCCATGAAGGGCGCCGAGGTGCTGCTGCACCCGACCGGGGATTCCCCCGACTTTCCGGGTTGGACCGCCTGCAAGCTGGCGCGTGCGTTCGAGAACAACTGTTATGTCATCTCGACCAACTGCGGCGGCTGGGTATCGAAACGCGGATATCTTGAATCGACCAACGCCGGCGGCACCAAGATCATCGACTACCTCGGCAACGTCATCAATGAAGCCAAGCCATCGGGCGAAAGCATGAAGGCGCGAGGGCTCATTGACATCGAGCAATTGCGCGCCCACCGCCACAGCAAGAACTCGTTCAACATGATCGCCCAGCTCAGAACCGAGCTCTACACCGAGTACAAGCGCTCGTTCACGCCGCCGAACCGCTTCAAGGATCCAATGAAGGATCAGGATGCGCTGCGGACGCTCTATGCTGAAACCATGAACCGCCTCACCGACGACGGACTGTTTCCGCCGCCGATGATGGAGTGAGTTGTCAGGGCTTCGCGGGCGTCCCAGGCGCCGGCGGTGCCTTGGCGGCGGCCGCGTCGGCTTCCTGTT
>VGEM01000503.1 GCA_016869315.1 Alphaproteobacteria bacterium
GTTCCCCATCAAAAGCCAGCGCCTGAAAAAATTGTGACGGTAATCCGTTCGGGCATAGTGCGGGACACACCACAAAGCCGAAACGGCCGTAGTAGCGTGGCGAGCCCAAGAGCACGCAACCCTTGGCGCTCATGGCCCGCAGTTGCGCAATCCCGGTCCTAATCAAAGAGCTCCCGATGCCAGTTCGCTGCCTTTCGGGACGTACCGAAACGGGGCCGAGCCCGAAATATCTGAGATTGCGGCCTCCAACCGTGACAGGCGAAAACGTCACGTGGCCGACGATGTCCGCGCCGTCCGCCGCCACGAGTGAAATCGCGAGGGCTCCTTCCCGCCGCAGCGCATCGACAATCGCCGCTTCGGTCCCACTGCTGTGGCCTTGATTCGCGAAAGCGGCCTTGGTCAACGCCCTGATGGCATCGACGTCCTCGGCCGTTTCACAGCGGACTTGCAGGCGCACCGTCCGACCCCTCGGCGGGCGCGACTGCGATCACGACCTTGCCCCGCGCCCGCCCGGATTCGATGTAGTGGATCGCATCCGCGATCTCTGCGAGGGGATAGGTGCGGTCGATCACCGGCGTCAATGTTTTGGCCGTGACCATGGCGGCAATCGTCGCCAAGTCCTCGGTTTTGACCTCGGCGAGCGGCGACGCCAATCGCTGACTTGCAAAGGGCGATGTGATGTACGCCCATGCCGTGTCGGTCAACGGTCCGAACAGGCCGCCGTCCGCAGGCGAACCGCCGCCCGACATGATGACGATCCCATTCTCAGCCGTCACGGTACGAAGATCCGAGATCGAGCGGTTACCGACCAGATCGTACGTGACGTCATAGGTCTGTCCGGCCGCAGCAAAATCCTCTTTGATGTAATCGATCACCCGATCAGCGCCGAGTGAACTCACCAGCTCGACATTGCGGGTACTGCAGACAGCGGTAACATCGGCATCGAGCGCCTTCGCGATCTGAATGGCGAATGTCCCGACGCCGCCGGACGCGCCGTTGATCAGCACGCGGGTGCCCGCCTTGACTTGACCGATATCCCGCAGCGCCTGGAGCGCCGTCAGCGCCGCGACGGGAATCGACGCCGCTTGTTCGTAGGTCATGTCGTCGGGCTTCGGTGCGATGCGGATGGCCCGTGCCAGCGCGTACTCGCCGAAGGCCGCGCCCGAGCCTCCAAACACCGCATCGCCCACCTTGAAGGCCGTCACATTGGCGCCAACGGCGACAACGTCGCCCGCGACATCGGATCCAAGGCGGGGAGTCTTGGGCGCGAGAAACCCGGACTGGATCCGCATGATGTAAGGAGTTCCGCGCATGTAATGCCAATCCAACGGATTGACCGAAGCCGCGCGAACCTTGATCAGAACTTGATCTTCGTTCGGGACCGGCCTTGCCACGCGTTCAATATTAAGCACGCGCGCGTCGCCATAAGCCTCATAGGTGACGGCCAGCATTCGGTCATCATCGGTCGTTTGCGCCAGGGTGGCGGAGACAATCGTGCTGACGATAACACTGGCGAGGACGCCGGCAATAAAACAGGCGCTAGAAATCCGCCGCCACTGATAACTCGACGCGGCGTTCCTCGAAGGGGGCAATCTGGCCGGATGCATTGGGAGTCACACTGAATGTGTTGGTGAGATTGAGACCTTGCAGTCGAAAGCGGACCGGAACCTTCGCCAGCGTCGTCGTATACCTGACCCCGGCGTCCAGCGTCACCGCGCCGTCGATTTTACGTGAATTGCTGGCGGTGAGGTAGCGCGAGGAGATGCTCTCGACCTTGGTGTCAAACGTCCAGCCCGCCAGCCCTTCCGGACGATATTGCAGGTTCACGCGCACCAATCGCGGGATCGGACCCACAGCCGTCAGCCGCGCTGCCGCGCCAACAGCCGCTGAATTGGTGATCCGAGGCTGCAACACGGCGGCGCCGGCAACGACGGTAAATTCGCGCGTGACCGGGCCGGCAAACGAGACCTCGAAGCCGCGGTGCCGAACGTCGCCGAGATTGCGGTAAACATTACGGGGGTCGAGACCGAAGTACGGCTTTTCGATCTCAAACACACCGGCGACCAATTGCAGATTGGGCCGGAACTGATATCGAAATCCGCCGTCGACCTGACGCGTGCGTTGCGCAGGCACGGCCTCGTCACGGTTGGCCGCGTTACCGGGCGCCGGGGCAAGCTCCTCAAGTCCACGGCTATATCCGGCGTAGAGCGCGAGTTTCTTCGTCAGATATGCGGCACCTGCCACGTTGGGTAGCCAGGGCGAGTCCGTGCTCTTGATCAGCGC
>VGEM01000504.1 GCA_016869315.1 Alphaproteobacteria bacterium
TCGCCGGAGCGAAATGCCATCTCGTACAATTACGATGGCAATGTGATGCCGTGGTGATGGATTAAGCGGCGAGGCTCTTGCTCGCCAGTTCGAAGACATCCCGCGACAGGCCCTCAACGGCGACGATCCGCTGCAGCGCCGCCTTCATGTGCGCCTGCCGTCCGGCATCGAATCTTTTCCATCGGCCGAGCGGCGGCAGCAACCTGGCCGCCGTTTGCGGATTGAATTTATCGGTCGCAATGATCTGGTCGGCCAAAAAAGCGTACCCCGATCCATCGGCGGCGTGGAAATTAACCGGATTGCGCAGCGAAAACACGCCGACAAGCGACCGGATGCGGTTAGGGTTCTGGGCGTCGTAGATCGGATGCAGCAAGAGATCGCGCAAGCGACCCAGCGTTCCCGGCAGTGAACTCGCGGCTTGGGCGCTGATCCACTTGTCGAGCACGACGGCATCGCCGGCGTGGCGTTTGGCGAACGCCGTAAGAGCTTCGCTGCGGGCGGGCCGGTCGATGTCGGCAAGAATGCCGAGCGCGGCAGCCCGATCGGTCATGTTGTCGGCGGAGTCGAACTGCGACTTGACGAGGGCGATCGCATCGTCGCTTCCGGTGGCGGCAATGTAGTCGAGCGCGACATTCTTGAGCGCGCGCCGGCCGGCGCTGGCGGCGTCGGGCGAGAACGGGGCGTTTGCCCGTCTTGCATCGTAGAGGGCGCGAAGGGCCGCGAGGTGACGAGCGGCGAGAGCCGCTTTTACCGCTTCGCGGGCGTGGAACAGGCCGACCGGATCTTCGACGTCCATGCGGGCGGCGACGTCATCCATGTTCGGAAGCTCTAACAGAAGTGCACGATCGGCATCGCTCAGCGCCGGATCGGCGATAATGGTGCCGACTGCATCGACAAAACGCGTGTCAATCGACGTGCCGGCCAGCCGGGCCAGAATCACCGTGGCGCCAAAATCCTGCTTCGCCTGCCAGCGATTGAAGGAATCGCTGTCGTGCGCCATTAGGAACGCGCGGTCGGCTTCGGTCAGCTCGGACTTGACCGTGACCGGCGCCGTGAAGCCGCGATTGATCGAGGGCAGGGGCGCTGCCGGAACGTTATCAAAGACAAAGGTTTCGGAGGGTGCGCGCAGCTCCAAGGTCCGGGCCGAGCCTGCGATGTCGCTCCCGTCGCGGCCGATCAACCCAACGGAGATCGGCATATGCATGGGTTGCTTGGCGGACTGGCCCGATGTCGGCGCCAGTGACTGCGACAGCGTCAACGAATATCGACGGGCGGCGGCATCGTAGGCGCCTCTGGCCTCGATCACCGGCGTGCCGGATTGCCGATACCAAAGCTTGAACTGCGAGAGATCCTTGCCGGAGGCGGCTTCCATGGCGGCGACAAAATCGTCGCAGGTGACGGCCTGGCCGTCGTGCCGCTCGAAATAGAGGTCCATGCCCTTGCGGAAATTCGCGGGGCCCAACAGTCGTTCCATCATGCGGATGACTTCGGCGCCTTTTTCGTAAACGGTCGCCGTGTAGAAGTTATTGATCTCGATATAGCTGTCGGGTCGCACCGGATGGGCGAGCGGACTTGCGTCTTCCGGAAACTGACGCGAACGAAGCGCGATCACATCTTCGATCCGCTGTACGCCACGGCTTCGCATATCGGCCGAGAACTGCTGATCGCGGAAGACGGTCAGGCCTTCCTTGAGACTGAGTTGGAACCAGTCGCGACAGGTGACGCGGTCTCCGGTCCAGTTGTGGAAATACTCGTGCGCCACCACCGCTTCGATGAAGGCGTAGTCGTCGTCGGTTGCGGTCTCGGCGTCGGCCAGGATGAATTTGTCGTTGAAGATGTTGAGGCCCTTGTTTTCCATGGCCCCCATGTTGAAATCGCTGACGGCGACGATATTGAACACGTCGAGATCGTACTCGCGGCCGTAGACGTCTTCGTCCCACGTCATCGATCGCTTGAGGGCATCCATGGCATATGCCGCGCGGCCCTCTTTGCCGTGCTCGACATAGATGCGGAGCAGCACCCGGCGGCCCGAACGGGTGACGAAGTGATCTTCAATGTGGCCAAGATCGCCCGCGACCAGCGCGAACAGATAGCACGGCTTGGGGAAGGGGTCGTGCCAGGTGGCGAAGTGGCGGCCGTCCGGCAGATCGCCGGCCGCGCCGGGATTTCCGTTCGACAACAGCAGCGGGCAGGCCTCGCGCGGAGCCCGAAGCGTGACGGTGAAGGTCGCCATGACGTCGGGGCGATCCTGAAAGTAGGTGATTTTGCGAAAACCCTCG
>VGEM01000505.1 GCA_016869315.1 Alphaproteobacteria bacterium
TGATATCAGCTTTGGTGACAAGGTCGGGCTGAAACACGTCCCAGACGGTGCAGTCACCGTGAAGCAGCTTGAGCATTCCCTTCGGGTCCTGCGCGACAAAGCGATCCCACACCGCGCGAACGCGCGTCTCGATGGCGGCGATTTCCGCGGGATCGTTGTCGGTCATCGGTCGGCCTCTGCGACGGACTCCGCCATGCGGCGGAATGGCCGCAAACCCCACCACAGGACCGCGATCGTCGCAATCCCGAACACCGCAAATGTCGACGAGAGAGCCAACCGAAGCCCATCGGCGCCGGGCAGGGCATCGGCAATCAACCCGACGGTGGGAGGACCGAGAAACAGACCGAGCAGATTGATGGTCATGAAGAACAGCCCGGCAATGCCGGCCTTGAACCGCGCCGGAGATACGGCGCCGACCGCGGCAGGGCTGACACCGGTGGCAACAGCGAGGCCGAAGAAGGCAACGCATAAGAGCGCTGCGGCCGCCTCACCGCTCGGCATCAGCGGATAGAGTGAAAACCCGGGCGCCATCGCGATGCTCCCGATCAGACAGGTGATTAGCGGTCCATCGGCGCGACCGTTGCGCGTGAGGCGGTCAGCGATCCAACCGCCAATGTTGGCGCCCGGAATGCCGGTTGCCAGGATGATCAACCCGATCACCGTGCCTGAACGTTCGACCGGCCAACCCCAGGCTCGCTCGAACAGAGCCGGGCTCCAGAAGCTGGACGCACTGATTGCCGTGGTGCCGCTCATGCCGAGAAAAACACCGGCATAAGCCGGCAGATTTGCCGCCACGTGCTTGAGTCCGTTCAAGGGCGACGGGTGACTCTCGGAAGGTTCAGCGTTGCGCCGTGGTTCGGGAACCAGAATCATCAACACGGCCAGCACCGCGGCCGGCGCCGCGACGATCAGAAACGCGACTTGCCACGACAGGAGCGTGCCGACAATCGGCAGAGTGAGCGGCGGCCATGATTCGATCACCGCGACCGCCTGACCGCCAACAATGTACGCGCTGCCGGCGCCGAGAAAGGCGCCGGTCATGTAGAGCCCGATCGCGCGGGCGCGAACTGTCGGCGGGAAATAGTCGGACACCAGCGACACCACGCAGGGGTTCAGGGCCGCCTCCCCCATGCCAACGCCCATTCGCGCGACAAACAGCGTGCCGAACGACTTTGCCAGGCCGCACCAGGCGGTCATGACCGACCACAGCGCGATACCGGCGGCGACGATGGTGCGGCGATTGGCGCGGTCGGCCAGCCAGCCGATTGGCACGCCGAAAATTGCAAAGCAGATGGCAAACGCGGGCCCCATCAACAAGCCGATCTGAAAATCACTGAGATGAAGCGAGTCCTTGATCGGAGTGATCAGCAGGCTAAGAATGAAACGATCGACAAACGACATCAGCGCCGCGGCGGCCAACAGCGCCAGGACGCACCAGGCCAGCCATCGGGGCGGATAGGATCTTGTCATGGTCAAGGAGTTCACCGGCGGCATCGGCCGATCTTATACCGCGGCGCCTGCTCAAGACTTCACGGAAATGAAAAAGCCGTGCGGGGTTCGCACGGCACGCAGGATATGGTCTGATGACGCGTGGGAGGCCACCTCGCCATGTCCGCCTATACGTTGATCCACACCAGCACGATGCCATGGGAACCGGATCCGGCCATCCCGGGGTTCAAGCGGCGTTTGCTCGATGTCGACCCGATCACAAAGGGTCAAATCAAGCTTTGGCACCTGCCACCGGCCTTCGGCGCCGTCAAAGGCAGCTTCCCTCACCGGCATTACCACCGCACGGTGACTGAGCGCGCCTATCATCTGGCCGGCGACTTTCCGCATTGGGAGTTCGACTCGGGTGCCGACATGGACGGCACGCTGGTTGTGTTTCGCCGTCACATCTTCATGGATCGCCCGCCGCTCAGCATGCACGGCCGCTTCGGCGCACAGGTGTCGGAAACGGGTTCGGAGATTCTGTACTGGAACGATGGGCTCGGCGCGGGTCTCGGCGAGCCTGAAGCGGCCACCGAAACAGTCACCGTCGAATTCGACGAGGGCGGACGGGCCGATCGCACCAATTTCACCAAGGCGAGCGTCTTTCTGACCCTCGACCGTCCCTGGAAATCACACACCAAACATGTTGGTTGGAAAATCAAGCCCCTCGCTGACCGGTTCGAACGCAATGCGGCCGTGACGCTGGTCGCAGTTCCTATGGATGCGCCGGCTCCGACCGGAGTCTCCATTCCGGGCGACGACGCCCCGCGCTGGCTCTTTGTCATATC
>VGEM01000506.1 GCA_016869315.1 Alphaproteobacteria bacterium
AGCCCAGACCTCAATCCGATCGAGAAGGCCTTCTCCAAAATCAAGGCGCTGCTGCGAAAGGCAGCCACCAGATCGATCGATGCTCTGACCCACGCAATAGGCCGCATCATAAAAACGATCACAAAGCGAGAATGCGCCGCTTACTTCAACAGCTCGGGTTATTCCATCTAATCGGGAAACGCTCCAACTCAGGGTCACCCCGGACTTGATCCGATCCGGGGTCAAGCGCAAGACCAGTGCTTGGACTCTGAATGCCGGCCCATTCTACGCCAAGTGGCTTCAGAGGGCTGGATGATCAGTGTACCGAAGCGTGGTGCGCGAAGGTCGGTCAAATCCGGCATGACGACACTGGGCGGGCCGTCGCCTGAGTCGTCGATCGCGCAAATTGGCATAAGAGAACCACCGCGGACCATTGAACCATTCAAAATCATTGTGCAGAGCCACTAACCATTCATCGAGCGCTTTGAGCTACCGGCCCAAAGAGAACAGCAACCTTCCGCGGGCAGACATTGGATTCAACACCTTCGTACCTCTCCATTCGAAGCCTTCGTGCATGTCTTCAGACAGCAGATATCGGCATCCGTTTTCGGCGGCGACTGACAAAATGGCGGCGTCCCAGAAAGAAAGTTGATGTTGGGCGTTGAGTTCGAGTGCGCCCTCGAATGCCGACGGAGTCGTCGACGCGAGATCTGCCCCCATGGTCAACCACTTGATTGCTGCACGCGCCACCGACGCGCTGCGGCGCCCTTTGCCGGTGACGACCGCGTAAAACTCGCCGAGTACCTGAACCGGCACCACTCGATCGGACTGCGCGATCTCCTCGATAAGCGTCCGACACAATTCAATCTTTGGCACGTCTGCCGGTGCAAACCCAAGGCCGAACGCGTAAAGCAGAATGTTTGTGTCTAAGCATATCCTCATCTCGGGCGGCGCTCATAGAGCTCTTGCCGCTTATAACGCCCGATGATCTGAACAGGCTGCTGCCGGGCGTGGGCGATGAATTTGCGCCAATGTTTGGCTCGCTCGGCTTCTTCGACATCCGCCGGGCCGATCGTGGCGACAACCTTGCCACGCGATGTCACGTCGAATGTCTGGCCTAGCTGCACTTTTCTGAGAAGGGCCGAAAACGTTCGATTTGCCTCGGTCGCCGATACTTTTTTTCTGGCCCGCATGGACCACCCCGTCAAAGTATGTATTTCCACTACTTTAATTCAGACCGGCCTACAAGTCGAGAACACGTCACGTCGGCGTCACCCGTTCTGCCATAGATGAAAAATCGAGCGGTTTCGCGAATCGCGACTTGAAGCCCTTGGCGTTCAAGTTTCTTGGCGAGATCATCCGGAAGATAAAACACTTTGACGATATCGAACGTCCGCCCATCGTTGAGCGAGCGCCGGGCGATGAAGCTGCCCTCGCCCGGCAGTATATTGTCCCTCGCTGTCGAGGCCGTCTCGCGCTTGCTGTCGACGAAGAAAAATCGACCACCGGGCTTCAGTGCCGCGCGAACCCATTCGATAAATGAACCGAGCCGATCGGGCGGCACATGCGACAACCAGAATCCGAAGAACACGACATCGTAGACCCGATCTGGTTGCCATTCGAATATGTTGGCCTGAATGTAGCGAACGCGATCTGACCGACATCGGGCTTTGTTGATGTTCAGAACTTCTTGATTGGCGTCGACGGCCGTCACCGAAGCGGCATGTGTCAACAGCTTTTCGGTCCAAAGCCCCGTTCCCGGGGCAATTTCAAGAATGTCACCACGTGGCGCGAACGCGTTTAAGGCCGCACGAACCTCTTCGACTTCGTTGAACCAGTCCGCGTTATCGGTTGGCCCTCGGTCGTATCGTCCTTGGCGCAGAAACCATTGGTCGTACTCGCCGGCACGGGCGGCGTAGTAGGCGATTTGGTCATCCAGCAGTTGATCGGAATTCGTCATGGGACTCACGTCCGCAACAATTCCAGCGCCCCTCCCCACACCTTCGACACCACCTCGCCCGCCGGGATCGCCTCGGCCATGGCGCAGGACTGGCCGGCCCAGGCCTGCATGCGCGCGACGTCGCCGGTCTTGAGGGCGTGCGCGCGCATCGGCGCGGTCAGGCCGCGCTGGACCGGATACGACGCCGGCGGCGGCGCGGACATAGGGCGTCGCGATGCTTCTGCCGTATCGACCGCTGAACACGCGGCTGATGATCGTGCCCTCGGGCGGCGTACGCGCCAGGGCGTCGGCCCAGGCCGGATGCAGCTTGGCTTCGGGGCACCGCAGGA
>VGEM01000507.1 GCA_016869315.1 Alphaproteobacteria bacterium
GGCCACCAGCATGTTGTAGGCCTGCGATTTGGCATCGATCAGATAGAGCGGCACCACCGCGGGGTCGACCACCTCGGCGCCAAGTTTGCGAAGCGTCGCAATCGCCTGTTCGACCACGGCGTCAGTGTCCGGGCTCTTGCCCATCACATTGCGGGCGATGCCGATGCGCGCGCCTTTGAGGCTGCCACGCTTGAGATACGCGGTGTAATCGGCGCTGAATTTGCCGTCGCTCGCCGTTGTCGTCGCATCCTTCGGCTCGACTCCGGTCATGGCGCCGAGCGTGACCGCCAAGTCGTGGACGCTCCGCGCCATCGGACCGACGGTATCGAGCGTGAGGGCCAGCGGCACCACGCCGGTGCGGCTCAACAGGCCTTTGGTGGGCTTCAAGGCGGCGATGCCATTGCCGCTCGCCGGCATGCGCACCGATCCACCCGTGTCGGTGCCGAGGCCCACGGGCGCGAACACGGCGGCCAAGGCAGCGCCCGTGCCGCCGCTTGATCCTTGCGGTCCATGCAAAGGATCATGCGGGTTTCGCGTCTGCAGGCCCAGCGAACTTGAGCCGTTCGGCACGGCGCCGGCCTTCAACAGTTCGAGATCGGGCGTGCCCGACACGCTGCCGCCGCTGCCGGCGAATTCCGACATGTTGACCTTGGCAAGAATGACCGCGCCCGTCCGGCGCAGCCGCTCCACCACCGGCGCATCGGTCGCGGCGATATTGCCATCAAGCAGTTGCGAGCCCGCCGTGGTGGCGAGGCCCGCGACGTCGATGTTGTCCTTGATGACGACCGGAATTCCATGGAGGGGGCCGCGCGCCGACGCCGCGGTGCGATCGAGCCGGCGTGCCTCATCGAGCGCCTTGGGATTGAGAGCGACGATCGCCTCGATGTTTGGGCCCTGTTTGTCGTAGGCGGCAATGCGGGCGAGGTAGGCGTTGAAGACCTGCTCGACCGTGACGCGCCCCGACCCATAGGCGGCCCGGATGTCGGCGACAGTCGCAGTGGTCAGATCAAGCGTTGCGGCGCGCGCGGTCGGCATGGCAGCCGCAATGGTCGCAGCCGCGAGCAGGGCTCGCAAGAGCCATGACATTTTCGGAAAAATGCCCATCAAAGCCTCCCGCCTCAAAGGCAGGAGGAGTTTACCTGAACCTGCGCTGAGGTGCTTGGCCTATGCCAGCGCCTTCTTGAACAGCTCGATGGTGCGGCCGTGGGCGAGTTTGGTGCCGTCGGCGTTGTAGTGGTTGGGGTCGGTGTCGCGGCAGAAGCCGTGATCGAGCCCGGGGTAGATATGGACCGTGATGTTGCCGTTGCTCTTGGTGCCGGCGGTGATCTTGCCCTGCGCCTCGGCGTTGCAGTAGGGGTCGGCGCCGGCGATGTTGATCAGCATCGGCTTTTTCACCTTGGCCGCCTCGGCCAGCATGTTCTCGATGCCGACGCCGTAGTAGCCCGATGACGCCTCGGTATCGGTGCGCGCGCCGGCAAGATAGGAGAGCGTGCCGCCGAGGCAGAAGCCCATGTTGCCCACTTTGCCGGTGCAACCCGAAACGCCGCGCAGCGTGGTGATGGTCGCCTGAATGTCCTCGACGCCTTTCTCGGCGTTGAACTTTCCGTAGTAGTCGAGCGCGACCTGGAAGTCCTCGGGATAAAACGGATGGAGTTCGATGCCCGGCTTCAAGCGCCAGAACAGATCGGGCGCCATGGCGACAAAGCCATTCCGCGCCATCATATCACAAACGCTGCGGACCCAGGTGTTGACGCCGAAGATTTCCTGAATCACCACCACGCCCGGGCCGCCCTTGGGCGGCATCGAGAGATAGGCGTTGAAATTTCCGTCCTTACCCTTGATCGAAACCGTCGAACCGGCCATGTGCGTGTCTCCCCCGCGAGGCTTGTGATTGGTGCTGGTTTTCTAGGGAGAATCGGGGCAGAAATCCAGGTCTGCTACCGCCGTCGTTCGCGGTGCGACACCTCGAAAAAGTCTTATTCTGGGCTAATTCCGAGGATCGCTTCAATTCGTGCGAGCACTTCGAGCACAACATTTTCCGGCGCTCGGCTGTGAAATTCCGCACGGCGAACAATCCAGTCGAGCGCACGAGCTTGGCTGGTCAGGATGGCGCCCGTAATTCCCGCCGCGGTTCGAACCTCTACCTCGAAAGCACCGCCTTTGATCTGGTGAGTGATGGGGCAAGCCATGCAAAGCCCGGTGGCCACATTGAAGCCGCGTGTCGACAGAATAAGCGCCGGCCGGCGGCCCGCTTGTT
>VGEM01000508.1 GCA_016869315.1 Alphaproteobacteria bacterium
CGGCCTTCAAGCGCTATCGGGCGGGCGAGCTCGACACGATCGCCAATTTTCCGCCGTCGCAACTTGAGTGGATCAAGGCCAACATGCCCGAGCATCTGCAGATGACGCAGAATCTCGGCCTGTTCTATTACACCTTCAATACCCGCAAGCCGCCGTTCGATGATCCACGCGTGCGCAATGCGCTGGCCATGGTGCTCGATCGCGAGACCATGACCGAGAAAATCATGCGCGGCGGCGAGGAAGCCGCCTACAGCATCGTGCCCAAGGGCGCGCGCAAGGGCTACATTCCGCCGCCGTCGCCGTACGGCGTGATGCCGCTGGCCGCGCGGGTCGCCAAAGCCAAAGCGCTGATGGCCGAGGCCGGCTTCGGTCCGGACAAGCCGATCAAGTTTCTATTTCGCTACAACACCGACGACATCCAGCGCCGCGCCGCGCTCGCCGCTGTCCAGGCATGGAAGCAGATCGGTATCGAGGCCGAGCTGGCCAACAGCGATCTCAACACCTTGAACGCCGATCTTCGGAATGGCGACTACCAGGTCGCACGTTACCAGTGGTTTGCCGAGTACGCCGACCCGACATCGTTCCTCTATCTCCTTGAGGGAGAGTCGCTCGGCGACAATCACTCGAAGTACAACAACCCGGCCTTTGACGCCGCCATGGCCAAGGTGCATGCCGAGGTCGATAAGGCCCGGCGCGATCAATTGATGGCCGAGGCTGAGGCGATCATCCTCGCCGAATCGCCCATCACGCCAATCAATTTCTACGTCTCGAAGCGGCTCAATAATCCGGCCGTGAAAGGCTTCGACGCCAACCCGCGTGGCATCAATATCAGCCGGTGGGTGAGGGTCGAACGCTAATCTTCGCGCCGGCCCGGACCGCAAGTGACGGTAACTTTGCCTTGCGCGAGAATATCCAGGTCGTTTCGGACGATGCCGTTGCGTCGTAGGCGTAGCCACCGCTGTCGAAATTCTTGAGATCACCGGCCGTGGTCAGGCGACGGTCGATGATGAACCGCGCCATCATGCCGCGCGCTTTCTTGAAGAAGAAGCTCATCATCATGGGTTTGCCGTTCTTGATTTCCTTGAATACCGGTTTGATCACGGGCGCGGCGATGGCCTGGGCGTCGAGCGCGTCAAAATATTCGTCCGAGGCAAGGTTGATCACTGTCGGTGCCTTGAGTTTCTTCAAGACGGAATTGAGGTGGGTCGTCAGATCGTCGCGCCAGAACGCATGTAGTGATTTTCCTCGTCCGGTCTTGAGCGCGGTTCCCATTTCCAGTCGATAAGGTTGGATCGCGTCGAGCGGTCTCAGCAGGCCGTAAAGTCCCGACAGAATGCCGACATGCTTCTGGGCGAACGCAACGTCATCGGGTGTCAGTGTCTTGGCTTCAAGTCCGAGGTAAACGTCGCCAGCGAATGCGAATGCGGCAGGTTTGGTATCGCACGTGTTGGACGGATCGAACGCCTGAAATCGCTCGAAGTTGAGCTTCGCCAGGGCAGGGCTCAAATCCATCAGCCTCTTGATGTCGCCGATCGCGAGCGTTTTGGCGGTCGTGGCAAGCTCGGCCGTGTCCTTCAGCAGCGCCGGTTGCGTGGCTTTGGCCCAGCTGGGTGCGGGCTTGAAGTCGAGTTTCTTGGCGGGCGACAGCAGCGCATAGAGCATGATCAGACCTCGGGTGTGATGCGCGCACTATCCGGCTTGTGGGATCAGGCTTCAACCGGCATCATACGGCCATTGTTCCACTTCCCGGAGCGCTCCCATGGCGGTTCCCGGCTACATGTTGGTGGTTGGCCACTCGATCGATCCGCCCAAGATGGTGGCGTATGGGGCCGCGCTGCCGCCGATCTACAAGAAATTTAATGGATATTATCTCGGCATCGGCGGCCCGGGACGCGGCGTTGAGCTGCTCGAGGGCGCCTGGTTCGACCACTCGATGGTGCTGGCGCGGTTTCCGACCTCGGACGACCCGCCGAAATTTTGGACTTCACCCGAGTACGTCAAAGCCAAGGAACTTCGAATTGGCGCCGGGATTTTCAATGTGTTTGTCATGGGCGGCACCGGCAAGAAGCCACCCAAGGGGCAGCCGTCGTTCCTGATTTCGATTTATCGCGCCTTCGACGCCGAGAAGCTGGCGTCGATCCGGGCCGCCATAGCCGAAAAGGCGACCCAACGCGGCATCGATATCCTCGCCGACGCCAAGTTCGCCGACATGCGAAAGCTCGAAGGCGATCTTCGCGATTTCGATATCGAGATC
>VGEM01000509.1 GCA_016869315.1 Alphaproteobacteria bacterium
CGGCGATCTTGGCGGGTGGCTCAATGCCCTCAGCCGGCAAGCGGCGCCCTTGATCCAGACCGGCTCGAATCGAGAGAATCTGGAAGCCTGGCTCGCGACCGTTGAGGAGCAATTCAACGTTTCAGATAGCAATATCCGATTATAGACAAAATGGCTAGGTTTTGTTCACAAAACCAGGCCGCAGCGCTGTGTCACGAGTGGCAGCAGTGGGACGAAGCTCACGGCACTGAGTTGCAGCCTGGATTTACGGCCCGATTAACCCGTCCCCGGACCAAGCTTGGTGGCCGCCCTGGCTTCGTGTTATGTTTTGACCAGTGCTCTGCACCTGTTACTATTACGAGAATAAGTGGTGGACCGCCGTGGGCTCGACGCCAGAAGGCGCGGGTTTTGGTCGGGGATAAAACCAGGACGAGCACCATGCCGGACGGGAGACAGGCCGGCGTAGGACCTGTTCAGTCGGGCGGTCAGGGGCGGGCGGCGCGGCGGGTGATCTCCAGAACGGAGACGGCGGTGTCCGTGGACCTAAGCCTTGCAAGTTCGATGCTGCAGACCTCCGCGACCGAATTTCGGTCGCGCGACCTTGGTCATTGACCGTGCGCGGGCCGGGATAGCCGTCGATGGCAACACAGACCTTCATTCAGTCCCTGACGACGACGCAAATCGCGTCTTTCGCGCCGACCCAGATCGCCGAGTTCACGTCGGCCGACATGGGATTTTTCCTGGTCGGCCAATTCAATGCGTTCACCACAACCAACATCGGTTTGCTGACGGCGTCCCAGCTTGACGGTCTCAAGACGACCCAGGTCGACGGCCTCAGCACCACCAATTTCCTGGCGCTGACGTCAACGCAAATCGGCACCCTGACAACGACACAAGTCAGGGCCTTCAACGCCGCGCAGCTCGGGGTCTTCACCACGACGCAAGTCGGCGGACTGACCCGGACACTGGTCGCCGGCCTGACAACCACCCAGATCAATTCCGTCACAACGACGACATTCGCCGGCCTCAACGACACGCAACTCGATGGCCTGTCGTCGACTCAGGCCGCGGCGCTTTCGGCCGCCAATTTCAACGCCCTGACCTCGTCGCAGCTGAGAGGCCTGACCACGACGCAGCTGCGCGGCCTTACGACCACGAACTTCGCGACTCTGACCACGACCCAACTGAGCGGCCTGGTGGCGAGTCAGATCGGCGGCCTCGCCGCTGCCCAAGTCGCGGCACAAAACACGACCAACATCGCCGCCCTGACGACGACCCAGGCAACTGGACTAACGGCCGCGCAAATCAGCGCGCTAAGTACGTCGCACATCAACGTCATTGCCACCACGAACGTCTCGGCGCTCACGTCGACGCAGATTGCCGGCTTCACCGCTACACAACTCGGCAACCTGACCTCGACGACGTTCGGCGCCTTCACGCCGTTCGAGGTCGGCGCACTAACCACCTCTCAGGTCAAGGCCCTTGGCACGACGGCCATGATGTCCATGACCACGACGCAAATGGGAGCACTCAGCGCGACCGATGTCGGCAGTATGTCCTCGACCCAGCTCAATGCCCTGACGACCACTGTTGTCACGGGGCTAACCGCAGCCCAGATCACGGGCCTCAAGTCGACGCAAATCGGGCAGCTGAGTACAACGAACTTCGCGGCAATTTCGTCGACCCAGATCGCCACCCTCAATACCGTTCAGATTCGGGGGGTGAGCAATACCGAGTTCGCGATTCTGACCACGACACAGTTGGGCGGCCTCACCAGCTCTCAGATCACGCAGCTTGCGGCGAGCCGCCTTAACGCGCTCACCACCACCGTGATCGGTTCATTCACGGCGACCCAAACCACGGGCATCAGATCGACCCAGCTCGGCGGGTTGTCGAGCACAGTACTCAATGCGTTCACGACCACCAACATCACCGGCCTGACGTTCACCCAACTTGATGGGATCAAGGCGACCCAGTTGGGCGATCTCACGACGACTCAATTTGCGGCTCTGGGCGTGGCGCAAATCGCCAGCCTGACGTCGACCCAGATCAAGGGCATCGGCGCCACCAATATGGCGGCGATCACCACGACCCAGCTCGGCGGGCTGCTCAGCGCCCACGTCAAAGGGCTAACCTCGACCCAACTCAATGCGATGACGACGACCGGCATCGCGCATCTCACGATTACCCAGCTCGACGGCTTGACGTCGACCCAGCTGGGCCAACTCAGCGCGACAAATTTCGGCGCGTTGACGTCGACC
>VGEM01000510.1 GCA_016869315.1 Alphaproteobacteria bacterium
CCGAAGGCCGCGGCGCCGATATCGTGCTCGAAGCCGTTGGCGCGACTTCGCCGATTCAAACCGCGCTCGATTGCGTGCGCAAGGGCGGTGTCGTGACGCTAATCGGAAACATCACGCCGCGTATCGATCTGCATTTGCAGAAAGTGGTCACGCGCGAAATCCGTCTACAGGGCACTTGCGGTTCGAACGGCGAGTATCCGGCCTGCATCGACTTGCTGGTTAAAGGACTGATCAAAGTCGACAAAATCATCAGCGCGAAGGTTTCGCTCGATGACGCGGCCAACGCATTCAACCGCCTTTACAATCACGAGCCCAATCTGATGAAAGTGATCGTGCAGCCCTAATGAATCCAACTCCATTCTTCAACCTCACCGGCCGCGTGGCCGTGGTGACCGGCGCGAGCCGCGGACTCGGCCAGTACTTCGGAAGGGCGTTGGCGAAGTCCGGCGCCGACCTTGTGATCACGAGCCGCAAGAAAGACGACTGCGCCGCGTTTGTAAAAGAGATCGAAGCTCTCGGCCGCAAGGCGATTCCGGTCGAGCTCGATGTCCGCAACTACGACAGCATCGTGAGGTTCGCGGAGGAAGCCGAAGCCGCCTACGGTAAGATCGACATCCTGGTGAACAACGCCGGCTGCAATGTGCGCAAGCCAGCCGTCGATATTAGCTGGGACGAGTACAACCTCGTGCTCGAAACCAATCTGCGCGGTACGTTCTTCGTGGCGCAACAAATCGCGAAGAAAATGATTCCGCGCGAATACGGCCGCATCGTCAACATCGGTTCGGTAACGAGCGTGTTCGGCTACGCCGGCATCGCGCCGTATTGCGCTTCGCGCGGCGGTGTGAAGCAGTTGACCATGGCTCTTGCCGACGAGTGGGGCAAAAACGGAATCACCGTGAATTGTTTGGCCCCGGGTTGGTTTCGCACCGAGCAAAACAAGGTGCTCTACGACAACCAAGAGTGGCTTGAGTACTTGAAGGACCGCATTCCGGTCAAACGTCCGGGCCAGCCGAACGATCTCGACGGCGCGGTCGTCTTCCTCGCTTCCGAAGAGAGCCGGTACGTCAGCGGACAGACGTTGCTGGTCGACGGTGGCATCTCGACCGGTGCGACACGGGCCTCCGTGCAGTCCAAATAGAGGAGATGCGGGTTGGCATCATCGGTTGCGGACGCGTGGCGGACTCGCTTCATTTCCCCGCGCTGCGACGCATCCCCGGTGTTAACGTAACCGCATTGTGCGATCTCGACGCCGGCCGCTTGACCGAGTGCGGCCGGCGTCACGGCGTTTCGCAGTTGCACTCGGTTCCTGAAAAACTTGCCGCCGATGGAACGGTCGATGTGATCCTACTGGCGGCGCCAACCGCGGCTCATCACGCCGCGATGTTGGAGGTCGCCGGTTTCGGCAAGCCGGTGTATCTGGAAAAGCCAGTGGCTCGGACAATGGAAGAGGCGCGGGAGATCGCGGTGCTGGAGGCAAAGGTGCGAGTCGGTATGGGGTTCAATCTTCGTTCACACCGGCTCGTCGACCGCGCCAGAAGCGTTGTGCAATCCGGCGCGTTGGGGCGCATTGTGGGGATTCGGAGTTTGCTGATCGGCGGCGATGCAAATCGGCCGCTGTGGCAAACCCGTTTCGAGGACGGCGGCGGCCCGCTGCATGAATTGGGGGTTCATCACTTCGATCTTTGGCGATTTCTGCTTGGGGAAGAAGTAACGGACCCGCGCGCATCTGGAGACATCGACTCCACCGTTTCGGTGACGGCCCGTTTCGAAAGCGGCGCCGCGGCGAGTGCGATGTTTGCGCTAAACGGCACGCCCGCCAACGAAATCGAAATCATCGGCGAACGATTCCGTCTTCGGTTCTCGCTCTATCAGGGTGACAGTTTTGCAACAGAACCGGCGGGCCGCGCGCGAGCGATGTTGGCCTGGGTGAAGGAACTCCCCGACGCCGCGCGATCAGCGCGATTCGGTGGCGACTTCATCGATTCCTATCGACGGCACTGGCTGCGGTTCTTCGAGAGCGTGCGAAGCGGCAATCCAATGCCAGCCACGGTCGATGACGGAATCCACGCCCTGCGCGTGGTCTTGGACGCCGCGAGATGAACCAACCCGCGCTCAGCGTTGTGCTTGCAGCGCCGCATGCATGGCAAGCCATCGACCTTACGCTGCGCTATCTGCGCGTGCAGACGGTGTGGCGCGAGATCGAACTGATTCTAGTTGGACCATCGCGGGCCGG
>VGEM01000511.1 GCA_016869315.1 Alphaproteobacteria bacterium
CAGGTCTTCGATTGAGTTCAGCTTGCGCCCGGACGCATGCCAGATGGTGTGGCCCGGCTCATCGCCCATTTCGAGCCAGCGCGGATAGGGCGAGAACGACGTCGATGAGAACATCGCGTCGATCCGATCAAGGCTCCGGTTCGCGAGCCGCGTCGCCGTGGTGATGACCGACCGAGCCTCAAGAATCGGTTGGACCGGCGCCTGCGGCAGGCCGCGATCGGTGATGACCCACACCATGTCGCCCGAGGCCTGCCACGGCAGGATGTACGGTTTTCCCGCCGGCGTCAGCCGCACGCCGCCTAGCGAAATCCCGTCTGGGCAAAATTCCATCCAGCCGTCGCCGCCCAAAATGTTGGCGGCGACTGGATTGGTTTTTCCGGTGATCGGATTCTTGAAGGTTTCCATGATCGCGCCGTTGTCCCAATCGCGGAAGAAGCTGAGTGTGCGGGTATGCATCTGCCATGCACCCGACGGCGCACGGACGAAGTGATTGACCTCGCATCCTTCGAAGCGGAACAGCTTGATCGGCGCCTATCGTTCACGGCGGGGTCGGAGAAATCGGGAAGAGAGCCCTTGGCGTCATTAGCCGAGATCGTGCTCGCGCCAGCCGAGGACGTGGCGGCGGCAACGGCAAAGCCGCCCAACATCGTGCGGCGCTACAGGTCAATTTCAGTCATCGATCTCTCCCACGCAAAGAAAAACGGCGCCGTCAGCATGACGGCGCAGTTGTGAGCGATCAAGCGATCTTAATCAGAAGTTGACGCTGGCCTCGATACCAACCCGACGGCGGGCCGCCGGATGGATGAATGAACCGCCGAATTCCGCCGCCGGGATCACTTCTTCCAGGTGCTTGGAGTTGGCGAGATTCTTGGCGAAGGCGGTTACCGACCATGTCTCGGTCTCGAATCCGACGCGAAGGTCGACTGTCGTGAACTCCGACCGACGCTGCAGGCAACCCGATCCCGGTGCGCCAAACAAGGTTGGCCGACTCTGACATTGCACGACGTGGAACCAGGTCGGGCCAACGATGTTGCCGTCGGTCCGGGCCACCAGATTGATATCGCCCGTCATTGGGGCGACCAACTGGGCGCCGACGTTCAAGGTGTAATCGGCGGTGTAAGGCGATTTGTTGCCGACCGTGTCAGGGCGCGAGGTGATCCGCTTGATCTTGCTGTCGGTCACGTTGGCGCCGGCATAGATCCCGAACTCGTCCCAGATCTGCCAGTTCAGGCTGCCTTCGAAGCCGGACAGGCGGATCTTATCGATGTTGTTGACGACACGCAACAGGCCGAACGGCCCGACGATGAACTCGAAGAACTGCATGTCCTTGACGTCGACATAGTAGGCGGCGCCATTGAGGCTCACGCGATCGTCCATGAACGACGACTTGAAGCCGACCTCGAAAGCGCTCGAGGTCTCCTCATCGAACTGGTCGCTGATGCGGACATTGGTTTTGAGCGGCGTATTGATGAACAAGTTGACGGTCGCCGCAGCACCTTGGCTGTTGAAGCCGCCCGACTTAAAGCCGATGCCCCAGTTGGCATACAGCTTCACGGCTTCGGAGGCCGCGTAGGTCAACGAAACCTTGGGCTCAAGTTCGTCAAAGGTCTTGCTCTGGGGCGCGATCACGCCGGTCGGGTTGATTGCCGGATTCAGCGCCGGATTGAGCGGCGCGCCGCCACGGAACACGCCGTCTTGCACGAAGTCGATGTAGGTCGTGCGGGGCTGGGTCGGCACCAGGCTGCGCACTTTGCGCTTCTCGTTGTCGTAGCGCAGCGCCGCAGCGGCCTCGAGTTCCGGCGTCACGTCATAAGCGAGCTGGCCAAAGAACGCGAATATCTGGCTGTCGTACTTGTCGTGCACCAGCTGCTCGGTCGGGTTCGAGCTGTTGGCCGGGGCGAACAGTTGCTTCAGCACGCCTTGGCCCTTGTCGACGCCGGTGTTGACGCCGACGCGGCGGTTGATATCGAGCGCATAGGCGCCGACCAGCCACTGCACGTCGCTGTCAGCCGGCGAGGCAAATCGGATTTCCGCGCTGATGTCGTCCTGGAATCGCTCTTGATACTGCGTTCCGTCGCAGCCTGTCGGGGTATAGGGGCCGAAGATTGCAGCCTGAGGCGCGCCGGCAAACTGAATTTGGGGCGGGGCAAGCTTGTAGCCGCTGTTGAATACCGAAGCGCTCGACGAAATACAGAACGGATCGGCGAAGAAGAA
>VGEM01000512.1 GCA_016869315.1 Alphaproteobacteria bacterium
ATAGCCAACTACATAAACTTGCGGCGACGAAACGCCTTGACGTCTTGCGCGTCGAGAGCGAACCATTCGCCCTCCAGCCGTTTCTGGTCGAACCGCTTGTGCCAGTATTCCTCAATACCACGAGGATCGTCGGTTGATATCTCATGGACCTTGTCGACTCGACTGGGGCCTTTCGTTCCGATCTCGTACGCCCTGCGCCCGGGAGAATTGCTGTGTCCAATCTTGTAGGCTTTGCCCATCTTGAGTAAGTACACATAGCCAAGAACCAGGTCCGTCTCTTCGGAAGCATCCGCCCCATGTGTTGCGGCCGCGCCGTTGTTGGGGATTGCCAGCTCGCACATCTGGATCACATCCTCGTATCCGGACCGCGCTCGACAGTAGTCAGCGATTTCGCGGCATCGTTCCGCTTTCGAGCCAAGATGCTTGTCGACCGTCTTGTCGCTCGGAAATTCGGAATTCCGTGCTTCGAGTCGAATCTCCGCTGTGACAGGGAATCGGCCTATCCGGCGAGCAAGCTCGATCACCTTCTCAATGACCTCTTCTTTGTCGTAGGCCTCCTGAAGCTGGTTCGGCGTAAAGCCCGCTTCTCTTACGGCATCCGACAACCGCGCCCAGTACTTACCGCGCCAGTCCGACTCCTTGATCCCCATTTCGCTCAGAAGCGCAAGCTTGCCGGGCACTCGGCCGTGCTTTTCAGAATACCGTTTGATGGAATTGAGAATGTCTTGGCGCGTCATTCCGGTCGATGGGCCTCACAACGAGTCTACGACTATTGACGATCAAGACGCCCTGCGCTCACCGCATCGCAACCCCTCGCGCCTGCTCAAACAACAGTCGCCCTGCCACACCCGGAGCCAGGCAGAAAGTTCGAAAAGCGTCCACCAGCGGGAGCCAAAGTTCTTAAGCCCCGGACTACGAACTGCGTTGTTGAGGCAAGACGGAAGCTATCGGTCCGATATGGCTTTCACCCTGGGCCGGGGCACTGCCTCCCGTTGGCCAGGCCCAAGGGCAGGTCGGAGAACACGCCGGGAGCAACATGTCCCGCCCATCGTTGGGGATGAGTTCCGGCCTTCCGTTCCTTGATCGGGATTCTCGCCAGCATTGCCCGTCTCCGCTTCACCGGCAGGCCAAGACTACCATGCCCATTTCAACCGCCCAGACAAAAGGGGACATTTCTACTTTGCCTTGACACCGCCGTTGACTTCATGTGACACAATCTGTCGTTAGGCACCGCCGCTATATGCACCGCCGCTACTTTCTTCCCGCTGCGCTCACAGCTGCAACCGCACGCTCTGCGCCCACAGATCGCATCGCCGTCGCGCTGATGGGTGTGCGCGGACGCGGACGCAATCTCACCGAAGCATTCTGCGCACAACCTGACGTCGACGTGGTCTACGTCTGCGATGTGGACGAGACCGTCGTCGAAGCTGCCTGCAAAACCATCGAGGCCTCCGGCCGCCAGCGGCCGCCGCTGGTGTCTGACATCCGCCGCTGCCTCGACGACAAACGCGTTGACGCCATCGTCATGGGCACGCCGATCCACTGGCACGCGCCCGGCACGATTCTCGCGTGTGCCGCAGGCAAAGACGTCTACGTTGAAAAACCCATCTCGCACAATGTGCGCGAAGGCCGCCTAATGGTGGAAGCCGCTCGCCGCCACCAGCGCATCGTGCAGGTTGGTTCGCAACTTCCCAGTCTTGAAGTGACGCAGGCTTTTCAAAACTACGTGCAGTCCGGCCAACTCGGCCGCGTGCTGATGGCCAAGGTATGGAACGCGCAACTGCGCCGCAACATCGGCAAGCGCGCCGATGAGCCCGTGCCCGCGGGCATCGACTACGACACGTGGACCGGCCCGCTCCCCAAACTCCCCTTCAACCGGAACCGTTTCCACTCCACGGTGAATTGGCACTGGCACTACGGCGCTGGCGACATCGCCAATGACGGCGTACATCGGATTGACATCGCGCGCCGCGCGCTCGGCGTCCAGCTTCCAATCGCCGTTTCTGGCTTCGGGCGCAAGCTGTACTTCGACGACGATCAGCAAACGCCCGACACGATGAACCTCACCTACGAGTTCGACGGCGGGCGCCTCATTCACTATGAGCAGCGTCTCTGGAATCCCTATGGACTCGAAGGCTGCGACAACGGCGTCGCGGTGTACGGTGACCGCGCGGTCGCGCAGTACGGCAAGTTCGGCGGCCGCAA
>VGEM01000513.1 GCA_016869315.1 Alphaproteobacteria bacterium
GCTTAGGCTCTGGAGATGACATGCGAAAAGATATGGTTTGGCCGATGATCAGCCACCATATAGCCTTCCTTTCTGGGGGAGAAGAGATTGGCGAGGCGGCTCCATGACTCCAACGACGCTTGACGAGCTTGGTATCCGGGCCTCGCTCGGGGCTCGATTTCGAAACTATTTTCTGGCCGGCGTGTTGGTGACCGCGCCGATCGGGATCACCGTTTACTTGGCCTGGTCGATCATCACGGGGATCGATGACGCCGTCACGGCGCTGATCCCGGCTGCCTATAACCCAAACACTTACCTGCCCTTCGAAGTGCCAGGCGTCGGTCTGATTGTGCTCGCGGGGTTCCTGACATTGACCGGTTTTCTCACGGACAATTACCTCGGGCGATTGATGGTGCGTACGGGAGAACGGCTCGTGGCCCGAATACCAATTGTCCGGAGCGTCTACGGCGCCGTGAAGCAAATCTTCGAGAGTGTGCTCAGAAGCGAAACGCGATCGTTCAGGGAAGCCGTTCTGGTCGAATTCCCTCGCAAAGGCATGTGGGCTTTGGGTTTCGTCATCGGCGAATCGAGTTTTGAAATCTCCGAGAAGGCCGGTTCGCCGTTATTCAGCGTTTTCGTGCCGACCGCACCCAACCCGACGTCGGGTTATCTCGTCTTTCTGCCCCGCACCGACATGAGTCGTCTTGAGATGTCGGTTGAGGAGTCCCTGAAAATGATTGTGTCCGGCGGAATCGTGTCGCCGGCCAATCGCGATGCGACGGGCTGACTATCCTGATCGCAACGTGCGGATCGCGCTGTCCTGACCGAACAGGTACAGCAGCGTTCTCAGCGCCCGGCCGCGCGGCGTCGACAGATCGGGGTCCCGGGCGATGATCAGTTTGGCGTCGTCGCGGGCGGCGGCGATCAAGTCGGCGTGCAACATGGCGTCGGCCATTCGGAAGCGGGGCATTCCGCTTTGCCGCGTGCCCAGCACTTCGCCGGCGCCCCTGAGGCGCAAGTCCTCCTCGGCGATGACGAAACCGTCCTCGGTGTCGCGAAGCGTCGAAAGGCGCGCCTTGGCGGTTTCCCCAAGGGGTGCTTGGTATAGCAGCAGGCAAGTTCCCTCCTTGCCGCCACGCCCGATTCGGCCGCGAAGCTGGTGAATCTGCGACAAGCCAAAGCGTTCGGCATGCTCGACCACCATGATGGTCGCATCGGGAACATCGACGCCGACTTCAATCACCGTCGTCGCGACCAGGATGCGGGGGCTTTCCGGATCGTCGGAGGCGAAGGCTTCCATCACCGCGTCCTTTTCGGACGCCTTCATGCGGCCGTGGATCAGCGCCACGCTGCTGCCAAACCGCGCTTTGAGCATGGCATAGCGTTCTTCGGCGGCGGCGAGATCGATGACTTCCGAGTCCTCCACCAAGGGGCAGACCCAATAGGCCTTGGCACCGCGCTGCATGGCGCGACCGATGGCGGCGACCGTTTCGTCCAGGCGATCGAGATTGACCAGCCGCGTATCGATCGGCTTGCGGCCCGGCGGCTTTTCGTCGAGGCGCGAGACATCCATGTCGCCGTAGGCGGTGAGGACCAGCGTTCGTGGGATTGGCGTCGCCGTCATGACAAGGACGTCGGTGCCGTTACCCTTCTCGGCGAGTTCCAACCGCTGATCGACGCCGAAGCGATGCTGTTCGTCGATCACGGCCAGCGCGAGGTCATTGAACGCGACCTCTTTCTGCACGAGGGCATGGGTGCCAACGGCAATTTGAATCTCGCCGCTCGCGAGGCCGTCATAAACGGCATCGCGGGCCTTGCCCTTGAGACGACCAGTGACCAGTTCCAACCGAACGCCGGTGCTCTCGGTCAAAGGTTTCAACGTGTCGAAATGCTGCCTGGCGAGGATTTCCGTCGGCGCCATCAGCGCTGCCTGACAACCGGATTCCACAGCGACCAGCATGGCGAACAAGGCAACTACCGTCTTGCCGCTGCCGACATCTCCCTGGAGCAGGCGCAGCATTCGGGTGTCGCTCGCCATGTCGGCGGTGATGTCGGCCAGCGCGCGGTTTTGCGCGCCGGTCAAGCGATAGGGCAGCACGGCCTCGATGCCGGATCGCAGTCTACCGTCACCAGCCAACGCCCGGCCGCGACGTCTGCGCGCCTTGTACCTGACCAGCGCGAGGGCCAACTGATTCGACAGCAACTCGTCGTAGGCAAGGCGC
>VGEM01000514.1 GCA_016869315.1 Alphaproteobacteria bacterium
CAAGGACTACAACAACCTGAACGATTTCGTGCCCGGTCTTCGCTACGAGAACTCCGCCGCGAACCGCAGCGATCGCGGCTTCCACACCATCACCATGCGCGGAATGTACCCCGGCGATTCCCCCAATCGCCAGGCGGTGACAGCCTTCGTCGACGGCACGCCAATTCCGGGCGGCGCGATTGGCGGCCTCACCGACATCGAGCGCGTCGAGGTCGTGAACGGTCCGCAAAGCGCCTATTTCGGCCGTTCGACATTTGCCGGCGCGATCAACTTCATCACCCGCGCGCCGTCGTACGACACCATTGGGTCGATCGACGCGTCATTTGGATCATTCAACACCCTCGACGTCACCGGCAAGGTCGAAGGCGGCCTGGTGCCAGACAAGTTCGCCGCCCGTGCCTCGGTGCGCTATTACGACACGGACGGTCGCTACGACAACGCCGGACGGCCAGGCAAACTTGGCGCGCGCAAGACGTTGTCTGGTGCGGTCAATCTGCTGGCCGAACCGAGCGACGATCTCAGAATCCGCGGATACTTCACCATGTGGCGCGACAGCGACGGCCCGTCGGCCCAGGCTGCGCTCAACGAACTCGATTACAACTGCAATCCGGGCGGCACCGGCCGGCAGGTCAACGGACGCAATTTCGTCTGCGGCGGGATAGCCTCGTTCCCGGTCGCGCGCGCGGCGCAGAATTCGACGCCGCCGATCAACCTTGGCGGCATCACAGCTCTCGCCAGCACCATTCTCAAGCCGTCGTTCATCGACGGTCTTGGCCTCGAACGGCGCGAATACCAGAGCCTGATCACCGCCGACTACACGGTGAACGACTACACGATCTCGGGATCGTTCGGCAAAAACCAGAACAAATGGGCGGCGATGACCGAGACGTACAACCGCCCGCCGGAGCCGACCAATTATTTCCGCTACGTCTATCTGCCCTACAACATCGACAACCACTCGGCGGAATTGCGGGTCGCCTCGCCGGCGGAGGAGAAGTTCAACTTCCTGCTCGGCGCGAACTACTATCACGAGAGCATCTTCTTCGGCGGGTTCGCCGCCGCCGCGCCGGCAACGGCCGCCCCAACCACGCTGACGGTGCCGACCGAGTACCTGGCCGACACGACAGGCCTGTTCGGATCGGCGACCTACGACTTCACCGAGCAGGTGTCGCTGACCGGCGAAGCCCGCTATCAATGGGACGAAATCGAGCACGTCCAGCGCACCGCGACTGGGTTTGGCTCGAAGAAGACTTTCAAATCCTTCAGCCCGCGCGTCATCCTGAATTACGCTTTCGCCGACAATGCCAGCACCTATCTGTCGTTTGCGCGCGGCACGCGGCCGGGCACATTTAACATCAACTTCCTGTCGTTATCGCAGTTCGCGCGGGACCAGGTCACGACCGCGTTTGGTGCGGTGCCGCTGGCGATCGATGAAGAAACCCTGCGGACCTACGAAGCCGGCCTGAAAGGCGACTTCGCCGACGGGCGCGTGCGCGTGCTGGCGGCCGCCTACTACGGCGAGTGGCGCGATCGGCAGATCAATCAGAACTTCCTCTATCGTGCGACGCCGACCGCGACGACCAATTCGTCGATCACGCTGACGCTCGCCAACGGGTCGGTCAATCTGCGGGGACTCGAGTTGCAGTGGACGTTCAAGGCGACCGATGCGCTGACGTTCGACGGCACCTTGAATTGGGCCGAGACCGACATTCGCAACACCCAATGCGCGGAATGCGTCGCCATCACCGGTATTATCAACCCGATCGGCAATCAGATGGAGCGCTATCCTGCTGAAAGCGGAACCATCGGCGTCTCCTACGAGCAACCGATCAACGATACCTGGACCGGGCTGTTCCGCATGGACATGATCTACACCGGCCGCCAATACGCGACTGCGGCCAATGTCGTGTGGACCAAAGGAACGCAGCGTTTCAACGCCCGAATTGGCGCCAGCACCGAGGCGTACACTGTTGAATTGTTTGGCAAGAACATCTTCAACGACAAGACGCCGTCGAACATTCTGCGCAACGGCAACCCGAACGCAAACCCAGCGCAGGGCTTGAACCTCGTCATCCTCGCGCCGCCGGAAGCCCGCCAATTCGGCATCCGCGCCAAAGTCGGGTTCTGATCATGTAAGGTGTCTGACACTTAAGCCATCCTAAGTGTCAGACACTTAGCGTTAATAGTTCTTCGGCCGTTGG
>VGEM01000515.1 GCA_016869315.1 Alphaproteobacteria bacterium
CAACATCCGCGACATGTTCCGGGTGCTGCTCCAGATGTCGGTGGTGCTCACCTTCGGCGCGGCCCTGCCGATCGTGAAGGTAGGGCGCATTGCCGGGCAGTTCGGCAAGCCGCGTTCGGCGCCCACCGAAACAATCGATAGCGTCACACTGCCGAGTTATCGCGGCGATAACATCAACGGGATGGACTTCACGCCGGCGGCGCGTGCCGCCGACCCGGCGCGGATGGTCCAGGCTTACAACCAGTCGGCCGCGACGCTCAATCTGCTGCGCGCCTTTGCCCAAGGCGGATACGCCGACCTGCACAAGGTGCATCAGTGGACACTCGGCTTCGTCAAGGACGAGGTCCAGATCGAGCGCTATCGCCGCTTCGCCGACCGCATCCAGGAAACGCTCGCCTTCATGGCTGCCTGCGGCCTGACCGGCGAAACCGTGCCGCAGATCCGCGAGACCGAATTCTACACCAGCCACGAAGCGCTGCTGCTGCCGTTCGAGGAAGCGCTGACGCGCATCGATTCCACGACCGGACAGTGGTACGCCTGCTCGGCGCACATGATCTGGATCGGCGAGCGCACCCGCCAGCTCGACGGCGCGCACGTCGAGTATTTCCGCGGCGTCAACAATCCGATTGGCGTCAAGGTCGGACCGGGCATGAAGCCCGACGAGCTTATCAAGCTGTGCGATGCGCTTAATCCCGCCAACGAGCCCGGCCGGTTGTCGCTGATCACCCGTATGGGCGCCGAAAAAATCGCCGAGAATTTCCCGGCGCTGGTGCGCGCGACAAAGCGCGAAGGCCGCCATGTCGTCTGGGTGTGCGATCCCATGCACGCCAATACCATCAAGAGCAACACCGGCTATAAGACGCGGCCGTTCGATCAGATCCTGTCGGAGGCGAAAGCGTTCTTCGCCGTCCATCGCGCTGAAGGCAGCCACGCCGGCGGCATCCATATCGAGATGACCGGCAAGGACGTGACCGAATGCGTCGGTGGGGCAAGCGCCATCACCGAGGCCCGGTTGGGCGATCGCTATCACACCCACTGCGACCCCCGGCTCAACGCCAGTCAGGCGCTGGAACTCGCCTTCCTGCTCGCCGAGCTGCTGAAGGATGAGCACGCCCGGAGCGCGCAGGGGCAAGGATCCCGCGCTGCGGCATCATAGAAAAAAGTTAAACCGTCAACCCGTGCGAAGGCGCGGAGTCCAGGGTACAACCACGGACGTCGCGTGGAAAACTCTCGGTCATGCTCCCACCCCTCCGCATTGCCCTCGCCCAAAGTGACCCGACCGTCGGCGACATCGCCGGCAATGCCGCGCTGATTCGCGGGGCGCGGGCTGAGGCCGCCAAGCTTGGCGCCGACCTGGTGATCTTTTCAGAGCTGATGATGTCCGGCTATCCGCCGGAGGACTTGATTTATCGCGCGGTGTTTCTCGACGCCATCGAAGCCGCCGTGAATGCGCTTGCGGCCGACACCGCCGCCGGCGGGCCGGCACTGATCATCGGCGCGCCGTGGCGCGACAAGGGCAATACACACAACGCGGCTCTGCTGCTCGATGGCGGCAAGATCGCCGCCGTGCGCTTCAAGCAGCATCTGCCCAATTACGGCGTGTTCGACGAGAAGCGGGTGTTTGCACCCGGACCTGCGCCGGGACCGATGGTCTTCCGCGGCGCCCGCCTCGGCGTGATGATCTGCGAAGACATGTGGTTCGACGATGTCGCCGAAACGCTACATGAGTCGGGCGCCGAAGTGCTGATCGTCATCAATGGCTCGCCCTGGCAGTTCGATAAACAGGATCAGCGCCTGACCCATGCCGTCGCCCGGGTGACCGAGACCCGGCTGCCCTTGATCTACGTACATCAGGTCGGCGGTCAGGATGATCTGGTCTTTGACGGCGCATCTTTTGTTCTGAATGCCGACCGCTCGCTCGCGGTGCAAATGCCGTCGTGGAAAACCGCGCTCACGATCACCGATTGGACCAAGAACAGCACCGGCCTGAGCTGCGCATCGCAGCCGCCGCCGCGCGCCCTCGACCGGCTTGAGCATGTTTACTGCGCGCTGATGACCGGCCTCGGCGACTACGTGCGCAAGAACCGATTTCCCGGCGTCGTGCTGGGCCTGTCGGGCGGCATTGACTCGGCATTGTGCGCGGCGATCGCCGTCGACGCCCTGGGCGCCGACAAAGTTCATTGTGTGATGATGCCCT
>VGEM01000516.1 GCA_016869315.1 Alphaproteobacteria bacterium
CAGGTAATCGACGACGCCATCGCGATGCTGGTCGCGGACCAGCGTGTTGGCGATCCACCCCAGCCGGCTGATCGGCGCGCTGGCGACGTCCCATTCGGGCATGCCACCGGGTGTGTTCAGCAGCGCCTGAATCCCCTCGGCATAGGTGTCGATTTCAACTGCGCCCGACGTGAAGGCGGCATCGAGGCTGTCGAGGGCAGCTAGGCGTTCGCTCGGGTTGAGTTCGTTCACATGAGCGAACAAGGCGGCCCATTCCTTGCGGTCGAGCGAGAAACGCAGATACCCGGCGCCGTCGGCATTGGGGATCACCCAAGCGGGGCACGACGGACCCGGAAGTTTGACGGTCGTGCGCCGCTCGTACATGACGGCGCAGGCGGTCGACCGTTCGGCGCCTTTGCCGCCGGCGACGATGCAGAGCGGAATTTGCCAACGCTGATCGGTGGTGGGAGCCTCGACCCGCGCCGAATATCGGCTCTGGCTCAAGGTCACGTCGGCGCCCGACTTGCCGCACTTCAGGTCGGCACGAACCGTCGGCACGCCGGCCTGATTGAGAAAACTCTCGAAAGCGGCGACGCCCGATGAATCGCCATTGGCATCGGCAATCGATTGCATGAAGTCGCGCGATGTGGCGACGCCGTGCTCGAAGCGGCGCATGTGCAGTTGAACGCCGCGGCGAAAAGCCTCTTCGCCGTAGTAGCGCTCGAACATCGCCAGCACGCCGCCACCCTTTTCGTAGGTGATGCCGTCGAAAGCGTTCGAGATGTCGTCGTTGTTGTCGACCGGGTTGGCGATTCGCCGCGCACTGCGCCAGCTGTCGCTGCGCATGGCGCCCAGCGATCCCGCCAAGTTGAGACGCCCATATTCGCCGTTGGGATCGAACTTGCGGGCGGTCTTGTATTCCATCCAGGTGGCAAAGGCCTCGTTCAACCAGATGTCGTTCCACCAGGCCGGGGTCACAAGATTGCCGAACCACTGGTGCGCCATCTCGTGGGCGTGGGTCAGAACGTAGCGGCGCTTCTGGTTCAGCGATGCCTTCTCGTCGAACAGCATCAGCACTTCGCGGTAGACGATGGCGCCGGCGTTTTCCATGGCGCCGGCGGAAAAATCGATCGCCGCGATCAGGTCGAGCTTTTCGTACGGGTAGGGGCTGCCGAAGTATTCCTCGAGGATCACCAGCATCGGCTCGGTGTTCTCGAGTGCGTAGCTGAACAGCTTGCCCTTGCCCTTGGCGGCAATGCCGCGCAGCGGAATTTCGCGATCGCGAAGCGCCGTCTTGCGGATCGGTTTCCATTCGACGACGTCGAGCGGCCCGACGGCGAAAGCGATCAAGTAGGTCGGCAGCGGTTTGCTCGGCGCGAAGGTGATCCGCTTGAGGCCGCCGTCAAGTTTTTCCTCGCGCACAGTGGGCGTGTTCGATATGGTGACGTGATTGTCGTGGACGATGAGCGTGGTTTCGTAAGGAGTTTTGAATCGCGGCTCGTCGAAACTTGGAAACGCGCCGCGGGCGAATATCGGCTCCATTTGCGAGAAGGCATAGGACTCGCCGTCTTCGTCGGTGCGGTAGAGGCCTTCAAGGCGTCGATTGAAAGGGGCGGTATAGGCGATATCGATCTTGGCGGGGCCGGCGGGCAAAACGTCGGAGGTTGTTAACTTTGCAACGCCTCCCGATCCGGCGACCTCCGTCAACGTCGCCGCATGTTTCCGCCCGGCGGAATCGGTCACCGATGCCGACGATGACGTGAAATCCAGGGCATGCAACCAGATCTGCGACGTTTGCTCGCTCAGGATGACGTCGATGACAGTCCGGCCCGAGAACGACTCCTTCTCCGGCAACACCGTCAACTCCAGCGCATACTTTGTCGGCGTGACGGAGTCGGGCAACTGCGCCTTGGGATAATCCTCCGCGGCGGAAGCGGACAGGCTGCAAAGAATGGCGGTCACGGCCGAAAACAAACGCATCATCCAGGTCTCCATATGCTGCGGGCCACATTCAATCAGCGCTGCGTGCGGAAAGCAAACATCGTTGCCGCATGTATGGCAGCGCGCGCCGGGCTGGCCTAAAGTCAACGAATGGATATTCGTATTCGTTTTCCAACCGGCCGGTCGCTCAGGCTTCGCGTGTTTCCGCAAGCCGTGGCAGCCAAGCGCGGCCGCGTCGCGGGTCCGGCGAAGAGCTTGCCGCTCTTCCCCGA
>VGEM01000517.1 GCA_016869315.1 Alphaproteobacteria bacterium
TCGGTGGTGACACGCGAGCCGATCGGCGTCGGCGCCCTGATCGGACCGTGGAACGCACCGATCGCGCTGTGCACGATGAAGATCGCGAGCTGCATCGCCTTTGGAAATACCTGCGTGCTCAAGCCGTCGGAATTCACGCCGCTCAGTTTGCGGCGCGTCGTCGAACTGATTCACACCACCGAGATTCCGAAAGGCGTCGTCAACCTTGTGAACGGACGCGGCCACGTCACCGGTGACGCGCTGGTCAGCCATCCCGGCGTCGACGTCGTCTCGTTCACCGGCGGCACCAAAACCGGGCGGATGATCGGCGCCCGTGCCGGCGAGGGTCTGAAACCCGTCGCGCTCGAACTCGGCGGCAAGTCGGCCAACATCATCACCGCAACCGCCAACATCGATCGCGCCCTCGACGGCGCCTTGCTCGGGATTTATTCGAACAATGGCCAGCAGTGCCTGGCAGGTTCGCGCATTCTGGTCGACCGCAAGATCGCCGATCAGTTCATCGAGAAATTCGTCGCGCGCTCGAAGAAAATCACGGTCGGGGATCCGATGGACCCGAAGACCCAGGTCGGCCCGCTCTGCTTCGACGCCCACATGCGTCGCGTGCTCGGATATGTCGAGACGGCGAAGGCGGAGGGATCGGAGCTGCTGGTCGGCGGCAAGCGCCACCCGGGATTCAAGAAGGGCTACTACGTCGAGCCGACGGCCGTGCTCGCCAAAACCAACGATGCGAAAGTGTGCCAGGAGGAAATCTTCGGGCCGTTTGCATCGTTCCTCACATACGATGACATCGACCAGGCGATCGCCATCGCCAATCAGTCGGAGTTCGGCCTGGTTGGCTACGTCTGGTCGGATCATCTGCCGACGGCGATGAAGGTCTCGCAACAGGTGCGCGCCGGAACCATCTGGGTCAACACGCCCCTGACGCGCGAGCTGCGCGCGCCCTTCGGCGGCTACAAGGCGTCCGGCATCGGCCGTGACAGCGCCCAGGATTGCATGACGTTCTTTACCGAAGCCAAGACCACGACCATTCCGTTGGAAGAGTTTCCAATGGCGAAGTGGGGAGCCTGATTTCAACCGTACCAACCACACCACAGGAGAGCGACATGGTAAAAGCAATGATGAACGAACCCGAGTTCCACAAGGCACTCGAAGCGGCCCGCTCGCCGATCCATTCCGGCGGACACCCCTTCAGCCGCGCCTGGGGCGCGGGCGATCTGAGCCTCAAGCAAATTGGCTACTGGGCGGTTCAGCACTTCTATTACATCGACACCATTCCCCAGCAATTTGCTCAGTTTTACTGCCGCCTCGACGATCTCGAAGCGCGTCAGCACATGTTGGAAAACCTGCTCGGCGAGGAAAACCCGACCAATCCGTCGAAGCGTCACCCCGACCTGCTGGTGAAGTTCGGCAAGGCCTGCGGCCTCAAGGAAGAGGATTTCTACGCCGCCGAGGAACAGGGCCGCGTGCTGCCCTCGACCCGCGCCATGCGGTCGTGGATTTGGGAGCTGGTCAACGTCCGTCACCTCGCCGAAGGCGCCGCCGGCATCATGGTCGCGCTCGAAGGCCAGTTGCCGACGCTGTATCCCAAGTACGTCGAGGCCATGCGCAAGATGGGGCTCAACGATGACGACATGGAATTCTTCCATGTTCACATCGAAGGCGACACCGAGCACGCCCACGTCGGCCTTGAGATCACCTCGCACTACGCGACGACGCCCGAATTGCAGCGCAAGGCCATCACCTGCGTCCGCGCCTCGACTGAAATGCGCTGGCGCATGCTGGACGGCATCTTCGACGCGGTCGCGATGAAGAAAGCGGCGGAGTAATCGTCGCCCCAGCTCACCCTCCCTCTCCCGCGCGCGGGAGAGGGTCGGGGTGAGGGTTCAGCTGCCGATCATGTAAATTCGCACCATGGCCCAATCCACTCCCCTTCTCCCGAATGCCGCCGACAAGGTTGCCTTTGTCACGGGCGCCACCGGCGGTATCGGCCAAGTCTGCGTGAAGATGTTTCTGGAGGCCGGCTGCAACGTGGTTGCAACCGGCCGCCGGGCGGTGGCCGGTGACGATCCGCGCCTCTTGAAGTTGTCATTGGAGGTCAGCGACGAAGCGCAAGTGATCGACGCCATCGCCAAGACCAAGGCGCGCTTCGGTGCGATCGACTATC
>VGEM01000518.1 GCA_016869315.1 Alphaproteobacteria bacterium
CGCGGCCGGGATAGTGGCGTTCCTGATGCATGCGAATCGAACCGTAGAGCCCGTTGTTGAGCACAAGGACCACGACCGGCAGGTGATATTGCCGCGCGGTGGCAAGCTCGGCGATCGACATCATCAGGCAGCCGTCACCCGCGAGCGCGACCACGGTGCGCTTGGGGTAGACCGCCTTGGCGGCAATTGCGGCCGGCAAGCCATAACCCATGGCGCCACTGATTGGGCCTACATAAGTGCCGAAGTGACGATGCAGAAAAAAGCGGTGATGCCACGCCGTATAGGTGCCGGCGCCGTTGGTGATGATCGCGTCGACCGGCAGGTGCGACGGTAGATCGGCGAAGAGACGCGGTAAATCGACCAGGCCCGGGCACGGACGGGGCGCGGCGAAGCTCTCGTAATCGCTCCGCGCCTCAGCGCGCCATTCGGCCCAGGGCACGATCGCGTCGGGGCCCCTGAGTTTGGCCGCCGCCGCGGCAAACGCGGTCATGTCGGATTCGATACCGAGCAGCGGACGATAGACGCGGCCGAACTCTGTCGCGATTGGATAGACGTGGATGAGGCGCTGACGGGGATTGGGCGGTGACAGCAAGGTGTATCCTGATGTCGTGTTGTCATCGAGGCGGGCGCCGACGGCGAGAATCAGATCGGCGTCGCCAACGCGTTGAGCGAGGTTCGGGTCAACCGCGAGTCCAAGATCGCCGATATAACAGCGGTGCGTGTTGTCGAAGCGGTCCTTGCGTCGCCACGCGGTTGTGACCGGAAGATCGAACCGCTCGGCAAACTGAGTTAATTGGTCGCGCGCCGCTGCCGTCCAACCCGATCCGCCGACGATCATCATCGGCCGGTGGGCGGCGAGCAATGCTTCGCGCAGTTTGGCCATGTCGATGGGCTGCGGTGTCGGATGCGCAATCGGCTCCGGGATTGAATCGGCGGCGTCCGAACGCTCAGTGATTACGTCTTCCGGCGTTACAACAACCACCGGGCCGGGGCGGCCCGAGAGCGCCAGCGCAAACGCATCGGCGACCATGTCGGGGAGGTCAGCAGCGCATTCGGCCTCGAATACGGCCTTGGCGACATTGCCAAACAGCGCTTTGAAATCCATCTCCTGGAACGCCTCGCGGCCGCGATGGGCGCGCTTTACCTGCCCGATAAACAACACCAGTGGGGTCGAATCCTGCGCCGCCGTATGGACGCCGACCGAGCCATGCGTGGCGCCGGGTCCCCGCGTCACGAAGGCGACGCCCGGCCGGCCCGTCAGCTTGCCGGCCGCTTCGGCCATGTTGACGGCGCCCGCTTCGTGGCGGCAGGCGATGATGCGAAACCGGTCACGCTGGCCGTACATGGCATCAAGCGCGCCAAGGAAACTTTCGCCCGGTACGCAGAAGGCAAGGTTGGCGCCGTGCAGCAGAAGCGCGTTAATCAGAATTTCGCCGCCGGTGCGCGGGGTTGTCACCATGGCGGCATATTCCCTTGAGCCGGCAAGCAAGGCTAGGGTGGGCGAAGCTCTGGATGAAAGGTTTTATATGTCCGACCTGCTCGATTCATATGTCTGCGTTGCCGCTCAACCGGCCATGCGATCGGTCTACAAGACCAGCGACAGCCCATATTGCCCCGCATCCGCCAAGGAAAATCTCGATCGCGTGCTGGGGCTGGTCGAACGGGCGGTAAGGGATCATCAGGCCAAGATCGTCGTATTCCCCGAGTTCTGCGTGCAGGGATTCGTCGCCGGGCGTTCGATCGCCGACTGGGAGCGGGCCGGCGTGACGCTGCCGGGGCCCGAGACTGCGGCGATGGCGAAGCTCGCCAAGAGCCTTGATGTCCATATCGCCGGCGCATTGTACGAGCGCATTCCCGATTTTCCCGGACGCTATTTCATGTCGGGGTTCATGGTTGCGCCCGACGGCGCGACGCCGGAAACGCAGCTCAAACTGAAATATCGCAAGGTCTATGCGTTGACCCACAAGTCGCGTGTTGGCGACATGTATGACCAGTACGTCTCGGCGAATGGTCACGAGGCGATTTTTCCGGTGGTGGCGACACGGCTCGGCAAGATCGGTTGCGCGGTCGCGGCCGATATCGCTTGGCCCGAAGTGACGCGCACGCTCGCGATGAAGGGCGCGGAGCTGGTGTTCAATCCGACCGCGGCGG
>VGEM01000519.1 GCA_016869315.1 Alphaproteobacteria bacterium
TCCTAAGGCTTGACCAGGGGATCGAACAATCGCGTGTGCTCGTCGAGCGCAAACCGATCTGTCATGCCGGCAATATAGTCGGCGACGCGGCGGGCCGATCTGTGATTTTTGCCGCCATCGAGGCCAACTTGCCACTCTTTCGGAAGGAGTTTCAGCTCGGAGAACAGGAGTTCGAACAGGTCGCCGACAACACGGCGCGCCTTGCTCGACATGCGATAGACCTTGGGATGGTCGTACATATTGGCGCGAAGGAATTTCTTCAGCGCCTTCTCGTGGGACGCCATCACCGGCGAGAACCCGACCAGCGGCTCGCCCAACTTGCGCACCTGCGCCGCCGATTTCGGTTTGAGCTTCTTGAACCGTCGCGCGGTCTCGGCGATCACGTCGTCGACCATGGTACCGATGATCGTGCGCACGGACTCGTGAACCACCCGCTGCTGCTCGATATCGGGGTGCTTGCTCATGGTGCGCCGGAAGACGTCGCCGACGAAAGGCAGGCCGTATAAATCTTCGATCGCGAATAGCCCTGCCCGAAGCCCGTCGTCGATGTCATGCGAATTGTAGGCGATGTCGTCAGCCAACGCCGCGACCTGCGCCTCGGGGCCCGGCCAGGTATTGAGTTCCAAGTCCTGGACCTTGTCATACTCGACGATCGCCAGCGGCAACGGCTTTGACGATGGCAGCCCAACCAAGGGCCCGTTGTGCTTGACCAGGCCCTCGAGCGTCTCCCACGTCAGGTTCAGGCCGTCGAAGGCGACGTAACGCCGCTCGAGCTTGGTGACGATACGCAGCGACTGAGCGTTGTGATCGAAGCCGTCGTAATTTTTCATCCGCTCCTTAAGTTCATCCTCCCCCGCGTGACCAAAACAGGTGTGACCAAGGTCGTGGGCGAGCGCGAGCGCTTCGGAGATGTCTTCGTTCATGCCGAGAAAACGGCAGATCGAGCGCGCGATCTGCGCGACTTCAAGGCTGTGGGTCAGCCGCGTGCGAAAATTATCGCCGTCGTCATAAACGAAGACCTGGGTCTTGTACTTCAGCCGGCGAAAGGCGCCGGAATGAATGATGCGGTCGCGATCGCGTTGAAAGGCCGACCGCGTGCCGGCCTCGGCCTCGGGATGGTGCCGTCCGCGGCTCTTGGTGGGCTCGGTGGCAACGGCCGCCAACGCGCCCCTAAGCGCGCCGACGCCGGATTTGGTTGTGGGAATATAGTCCATGGCCCCACGGTAATCCCCCCGCCCAACCCCGGCAATCCGCGTTTCCCAAGGAATCCCAATACCTTGCGAAGCGCTGCCCGCGCATCTACATTTGTTGGTGGGAAGCTAAAAAATGAATCAGATCGCAGAAAATTCAGTCAGCGTGTCGCTGACACCCTCGGCGGCGAAGCGCGTCCAGGTCCTCGCCGCCAGCGAGGGCAACCCTTCGCTGATGCTCCGTCTCGCGGTGAAGGGCGGCGGGTGCTCGGGCTTTTCCTATGGCTTCAGCCTCGATGCCGCAACCAACGTCGATGATCGCACCTATGAGATGCACGGCGCCAAGCTGGTGATCGACGAATCGTCGCTTGAACTGCTCAAGGGCGGCGAGATCGATTACGTCGAAGATCTGTTGGCGTCATCGTTCCGGATCACCAATCCGAATGCCAAGTCGACCTGCGGCTGCGGCAATTCGTTCTCGGCGTAAGCCGAAGTCTCTCAACGCCGGATACCGACACTTGTTGAGATAACTTCCCCTTTTGGGGACGGTTGTTGAGATAGCAGCATTCACGCCGCAACAGTTGTGGCCCATCCTGAAAATCGAGCAGCGTCGTTCGCAATGCGCGCTTTGAGTGCGCGAGCGCGACGGTGTTGGTGGGGGAATCACCGCTTACTGGAGAATTGGCAATGGAACACATCGTCAAGAAAACGCATATGCGCGCGACCGCTCCGCTAACCGCAGCCGCCTTGCTTACATCGATACTGGCGTCAAACGGCGCCAGTGCATTGCCCACCTACAGCGCCTCGTTCTCATCAGAACTCGCATCTTTCGGTCAGGCGCAGTCATTTCCCTTGAAAGTCACCGCAACCGACCTTGAACTCGATAATAACAATGCGGCGGCGAACAATGGGACGTCATATGCGAGTGCGGAGGCTGGGCCAGGGTACCTGCGTTCAT
>VGEM01000520.1 GCA_016869315.1 Alphaproteobacteria bacterium
AAGTCGGAATCCGACGAACGTCGATTTTGGGAGACCCACGATTCGACCGACTATTTGGATTGGTCTAAGGCGCAGCGGGTACAGTTTCCCAACCTGAAGCTTACGACGACTGCGATTTCACTACGTCTTCCAGTCGGCACACTGGATAGAATTAAGGTTGCGGCCAATCGTCGCGATGTGCCGTATCAATCTTTGATCAAAACGTGGCTGTCGGAGAAACTTGCGGCAGAGTGACGTCACAATCACATATGCTGCACGACCGTCTTCGTCTCCAGATAGAGATCGAGACTCTCTTTCCCGAACTCGCGCCCCCAGCCTGACTGTTTGTAGCCGCCGAACGGCGCGTTGATATCGGCCATGCCATGGGTATTGATGCCCATGGTGCCGGCTTTGATGCGCGCGGCGAGCTTGTGGGCGATAGCGAGGTTTTTCGTCCAAATGCTGCCGACCAGGCCGAACGCGGTGTCGTTGGCGAGTTTTGCGACGGCATCAAGGTCGTCGGTATCGAACATCTGAGCGCAGGTGACAGGCCCGAAGATTTCTTCGCGCACGACTTTCATCTCGCGATTGGTGTTGGCGAACACCGTCGGCTCGACGAAATATCCTTTACGGTCGACCCGCTTGCCGCCTGCGACCAGTGTCGCGCCTTCCTTCGGTCCGGCCGCGAGGAATCCGGAGACGCGGCTCAGCTGTTCCGATGAAATCAAGGGTCCGATGTTGGTCTCGGGGTCGAGGCCGGGGCCGATCTTCATCATCTTGGCGAAGCCCGCGACGCCTTCGACCACTTTGTCGAAGATCTGCTTGTGCACAAACAGGCGGCTGCCGCACATGCAGTTTTGGCCCTGAAGGAAAAACGCCGAAAACGCGGCGCCGGGAATGGCGCGTTCGAGATCGGCATCGGGGAAGATGATGAACGGCGACTTGCCGCCAAGTTCGAGCGAGACCTTCTTCAGGTTTCCGGCGGCGGCGCGGAGAATGATGCGGCCGACGTCGGTCGAGCCCGTGAACGCGACTTTGTCGACATCGGGATGGGCGGTGAGGGCGGCGCCGGCGGTTTCGCCGTAACCGGTGACGACGTTGACGACGCCGTCGGGGATTCCCGCTTCCTGCACCAGTTCGGCCACGATCAGCGCCGTCAACGGCGCCTGTTCGGCGGGCTTCAGCACCACGGTGCAGCCGGTGGCGAGGGCGGGTCCGAGTTTCATCGCCACCATGCCGAGAGGGTAATTCCACGGCGTGATCTGGCCGACGACGCCGACCGGCTCCTTGCGGGTGTAGGTGAGAACCTCGACGCCCGGCATCGGCGGGTCGACAGGAATGGTGTCGCCGAGAATCTTCGTCGGCCAGCCGGCGTAGTAGCGGCACATGTTGGCGGCCAAGGGCACCGCCATGCGGCCGGCGTGGTTGAGCGGCATGCCGTTGTCGAGAATCTCGACCTCGGTGATTTGCTGGGCGTTCTGTTCCAGCAGATCGGCGAGCTTCCACAGCAGTCTCGCGCGCTCCGACGGCGGCATCTTGGGCCAGGGCCCGGTGTCGAACGCCTTGCGCGCGGCTGCCACCGCCTTGTCGATGTCGGCGGCGTCACCCGCCGGAACCGTGCCGATAACCTCTTCGGTTGCGGGATTGACGATGTCGATGGTCTTGCCGGACGCCGCCGGCACCCATTTGCCGTCAATCAGCATGAGATGCTTTTCGGCAAGGAAGTCCGTGGTGTCGGGCGAGAGCGCGGGAAGGGGCATGAGAGTAACTCCGGCATTGCTTCTCCCTCTCCCCGATAGGGGAGAGGGGAGGGGTGAGGGGATTGTTCAGCGACCGAGATGTTTCAGTAGCGACTCCAGAACGCCATCAATGTTCTGCATCACATCGTTATTCCAATAGCGAACGACGCGGTACCCCAATTTCTCAAGAATGGAGGTTCGCGTACTGTCATGCTTCGACTCGGCGTGCTGCCCGCCATCGAGTTCGACAATGAGTTTGGCCTCTACGCAAACAAACTCCGCCACAAGATTGCCAATCGGCCATTGCCGTCGGAATTTTGCATTGGCTAATAGGCGGTTCCTGATTTTTGACCATAACAGTTTCTCGGCATCGGTTTGTTGCTTGCGAAGGCGCTTTGCAATCTTGGTCTGA
>VGEM01000521.1 GCA_016869315.1 Alphaproteobacteria bacterium
TCCGCGCCAACCCACGACTGCGGCACCTCGATGAACCTGGCGGTGATCGGCCGGCCAAGATCGCTTGAGGCCTCGATGCTGAAGTACCGGCTCAGCTGATCGCCCCCTTTGGCTTTGTCGTAAAACCAATAGTGCCAACCGTCGCTCGCAAGCGGGTGGGTGCTGATCGAGAAAGGTCCCTTGGCGTCGAATTCCTGGGTGACCATGCCGGACGGGCCGGTCGACACAGCCTTCAACTTTGTACCGTCAACCGTGAACCACCCGCTGCCTTTGAAGCCGTTCTCGGTCCAGTACGACACGTATGCTTCGAGTGGCTTGAATTCGCGATCGACGCGCATGACCGATGTAAACTGGGTGTTACGCGCGAACACGTCGTGCCACATGATCATCGTGCGGCTGCCGTCGCGGTAGGTCATCAGCCGCCAATGTTCCCAGCCGCGCGTGCGATTGGTCTTGGTCGTGCGATATTCGTAGGTGCCTTCGGCCCAGCGGACGATGTTGATGTTGGGGCCGGTGTTCTCAGCCGGCTGCGCCTTGGATGGATCAGCCGCCAACCACGCAAGCACGGCGAGAACGATTCTCATGCCGCCTGCTTTCGGCCAAGCCAGACATCGATGTCAGCGAGAGCCCGCACCGCCAGTGCTTTTTTTCTGTCGCGGCCCTTGAGCGGCCGGCCGCGCGAATCACGTGCGTCGATCTCCGGGAACAGACCAAAGTTGACGTTCATCGGCTGATACGTCGCTGCATCTGCGCCGCCGGTGATGTGCGCCAGAATGGCGCCAAGGGCCGTGGTCGGTGGCGGCGGTGAGGCGCTGTGTCCTGTCGCCTCGGCGGCAGCGAAGCGCGCGGCCATCAATCCCACCGCGGCGCTTTCGATGTAGCCTTCGCAGCCGGTGATCTGGCCGGCGAAGCGGATGTGTGGCCGCAGCTTTAGTCGCAACTCGCCATCGAGCAACTTGGGCGAGTTGATGAAGGTATTCCGGTGGATGCCGCCGAGCCGGACAAACTCGGCTGTCGTGAGGCCCGGGATGGTACGAAAAATCCGCACCTGCTCGGCGTGTTTCAGCTTGGTCTGAAACCCGACCATGTTGAACAGCGTGCCGAGGGCATTGTCCTGGCGCAGCTGAACCACGGCGTGGGGTCGCCGACCGGTGCGCGGGTCGGTCAGACCGATCGGTTTCATAGGGCCATAGGCGAGAGTGTCCAGACCGCGTTCGGCCATCACCTCGATCGGCAGGCAGCCTTCGAAATAGGGTGTGTCCTTTTCCCAGTCTTTGAACGCGGTCTTTTCGCCCGACACCAATGCAGCGACGAAGGCCTCGTACGCCGCACGATCGAGCGGGCAGTTGATGTAGTCCGCGCCGCCGCCCGGAACATCGGCGCCCTTGTCGTATCGCGACTGAAACCAGGCGGTGCTCATGTCGATGCTGTCGCGATGAACGATCGGCGCGATGGCATCAAAGAAGGCGAGGGACTGTTCGCCGGTCACCGATCGGATGGCTTCGGCCAATCCCGGCGCGGTGAGCGGTCCGGTGGCGACAATGGTCGAGCCCCAGTCCGCTGGCGGCAGGCCTGGAACTTCCTCGTTGATCACAGAGATGGCGGGGTGTTCGCGTAGTCTCTGCTCCACCTCGGCGCTGAAATCGTCGCGGTCGACGGCGAGCGCCGAGCCCGCCGGCACCCGGTGGCGGTCGGCAGAGGCCATGATCAATGACCCTGATCGTCGTAGCTCCTCGTGGAGCAGCCCGACCGCGTTGTACTCCGCGTCATCGGACCGAAACGAGTTCGAGCACACCAATTCGGCAAGGCCGGCCGTCTTGTGGGCCTCGGTCATGCGGATGGGCCGCATTTCGTGGATGACAGCTTTCAGGCCAGCGTTGGCGACCTGCCAGGCCGCTTCGCTTCCGGCCAAGCCGCCGCCAACGATGTGAACGGTCTTTTGCATGATCCAAAGAGGTTAAGCCGTAAGGGCCTCGTCGGTTCAAGGAATATCTGATAGAACAATCTCAAGTCTTTGAACAACCACGACAATTGACGGGGGGCCGCCATGGCGGCAGCGCGCTTTTTTGTGGTCGGCGGCGAGTACGCCGACACCTCTTTTACCGAACCCGCGGCGGGTACCA
>VGEM01000522.1 GCA_016869315.1 Alphaproteobacteria bacterium
AACGCGCCGTTGTCAGGCGCATGGCGCTTTCGTTGTTGCCGCCCAGTGGAATGATGGTCTGCACCGACCCTTTACCGAAGCTCTTGGTGCCGAGCACGACCGCGCGGCCGTGGTCTTGCAGCGCGCCGGCGACAATTTCCGATGCCGAGGCCGAGCCGTCGTTGATCAGCACGACCAGCGGCTTACCCATGGTCTGATCGCCCGGCCGTGCATTGTAGCGCTGGGTTTCCTCAAGACGACGCGTGCGCGTCGAGACGATCTCCCCGCGCTCAAGGAACGTATCGCTCACCGATACCGCCTGATCGAGCAGGCCGCCGGGATTGTTACGGAGATCGATGACGTAACCCTTCAATTTGTCGCCGAGTTTCGCCTTGACCTCCTTGATCGCATCGTCGAGGCCGGGCTGGGTTTGCTCGTTGAACGAGCCGATGCGGAGGTATCCGACGTCGCCCTCGGTGCGGAAGCGCACCGATTGAACGCGGATCACGGCGCGCTTCAATTTCAGCTCGAACGGCTCGATGCCCTGGCGGCGCATCATGATCGCGATTTCGGTATCGACCAAGCCGCGCATCTTGTCGACCGCGTCGTTCAAGGACATGCCAAGCACGGGTTTGCCGTCGATGGCAATAATGAGATCTCCCGGTTGCACGCCGGCTTTGGACGCCGGCGTATCGTCGATCGGCGACACGACCTTAACGAAGCCGCCTTCCATGGTGACTTCGATGCCGAGGCCGCCGAACTCGCCCTTGGTCTGCTCCTGCATATCCTTGAAGGACTTCGCCGGCATGTACCCCGAGTGCGGATCAAGCGATGTCAGCATGCCGTTGATGGCCGCTTCCAATAGGTCCTGGTCGGTTGTCTCTTCGACATAATCCTTACGCACCCGTTCGAACACGTTGCCAAACAGTTCAAGGTACTTGTAAGTGTCGCCCGAGAACTTGGCGTCTTCCGCTTTCGCCAATCCGCAGGCGAAGGTCGCGATCAACGCAGTTCCGAGAACTCGACGTGTGAAATTTTTCATCCGCTGTTCTTTCCTGTGCGGCTCGCCAACCAAGGAAGTGGATTCATGGGCTGTCCGTCGCGGCGGAGCTCGACGTACAACGACGGGTTCGCTTCATCGTCCATCGAACCGACCGGCTCTCCGGCCAGCACGCGCTGACCGACGACGCCATCGACGCGGCCCAAGCCCGCGAGAAGGCTATGATATCCCTCGCTATGTTCGATGATCAAGAGAAGGCCATAGGCACGAAATGGCCCGGCAAATGCGACCACCCCGTCGAAAGGCGCGACGACCTGTGCCGATGGCCGGGTCTTGATCGAAATGCCCTTGCTCCGAAGCCCGGCGCCGCCATCGGCTTCGCCATAGAGTTGGGTGACTGATCCGATCACGGGAAAAGGCAATGTGCCGCGTGCTTCACTGAAAGGTCTGAGCTCCGCGACGAGGGGTGCGAGATCGACCTCGGGCGCGGGCGGCGCCGCCGGTTCGGTTGCTGGGGGCGCGACCGCCGTTTGCTCCGGAGCGGGCGTCTTTGCCGCTTCAGCCCGCTGACGCTCCGCTTCTTCGGCGGCAAGGCGTTTCTTTTCCTCCGCGATCTTTCGCGCTTCCTCGTCGCGGCGGCGCTTCTCGCCGTTCAACTTCTCAAGGAGTTCGCGCAAATCCTGCGCCTCGCCGGCCAGCTGCTCGAGGCGAAGCGTCGCTTCATTAAAGGCGACGGCGAGTTCGGTCTGACGTTCGGCGCGAGATTTCTCCAATTTCTCCAAATCGCCACGTTTCGTGACAAGGTTGGCGGCCCCAAGCGCGATCCGCTCGCGCTGGGTGGTCATCTCGTTCCGCACTGCATAGAGGTCCGAGAGCTCGGCCTGCAACGTCCGGGCCGAGGCCCGGACGGACGGCACCGCGGCTCGAAGCAGAATTGCCGTCCTGACGGCATCCGCCGGCCGCAACGGCGACAACGTCAGCGCATCGCCCGGCCGGAGCGCGAGCCGCTCCAGCGCCATCAACACCTCGCCCATCTGCTTGTCGCGATCGGCGAGGCGCGCGTTTAACGCCGCTTCCTCCTTTTCAAGATCGCCCAGACGATTCTCGAGGACCAGAAGCGAATACTCCTGGTCCTGTAAATC
>VGEM01000523.1 GCA_016869315.1 Alphaproteobacteria bacterium
GGCGCGGGGGTCCAATGCGGCAGCAGTTCGGCCGCAATTACAACTGTCTTGAAACTCTTTGGTTCATGGGACATTCAGGCGGACCATCAAAAATAGGAGTCACCCCGCGCTTCATGCGCGGGGTCCAGAGGTATGGGCTTGTTCTTGCGAACAGAAACCTCTGGATGGCGCGATCAAGTCGCGCCATGACGGAAAAGCGCCTCCCCGCCAGGGGGAAGGAAAATAATCGACAAAGCCTCCCTGCGCCGTGCGGGGCTCCATGACGAAGCAGCGCATCTTTCGCGCCGTCGGGCTGATGAGCGGCACGTCCATGGACGGGGTCGACGCGGCGTACCTGGAAACCGACGGCCACCGCGTCCTCGCGTTCGGCCCCTGCCGCTCGATTCCTTTCGCGCCGGCGTTTCGCGAGCGCCTGCGCGCCTTCATCGCGGCGGTGCCCCAGCCCGGCGGCGACCATGCCGAGATCGAGCACGCCTTCACCGATCTCAACGCCGCCGCCGTGCGCGCGGTTCTCGGCGACGCCGCGCCGGCATCGAAACTCGATCTGGTCGGATTTCACGGCCAGACCATCTGGCATCGGCCCCACCTGGGTCGCACCTGGCAGATGGGCGATGGCGCACGGTTGGCACGCGATCTTGGCGTGCCGGTGTGCTTCGATTTCCGCTCGGCCGATGTCGCGGCCGGCGGGCAGGGCGCGCCGTTGGCGCCGGTCTATCACGCGGCACTTGCGTTCGAGCTGCCGCGGCCGGCGGCGATCCTCAATCTAGGCGGCGTCGGCAACGTCACGTGGATCGGCGACGACAGCGTCATCCTCGGCTTCGACACCGGCCCCGGCAACGGACTGCTCGACGACTGGATGCTGACCCACACCGGCACACCCATGGACAGCGATGGCGTCGCGTCAGGAACGGGCGCGGTGGCAGGCGACGTGCTGGCCGCCCTGATGCACCACCCCTACTTCGATCGCCTGCCGCCGAAGTCGCTCGATCGCTTCGCTTTCACGCTCGATCCGCTGGCGGGGCTTGGTGTCGCGGACGGCGCGGCCACACTCGCCGCGTTCACGGCGGCGTCGGTCAACCATGCGCTGCGCATGTGCCCCGCGATGCCCGCGCGCGTGCTGGTCACGGGCGGCGGGCGGCACAATCCGACCATCATGCGCATGCTGGCCGACGGAATTGGCGTCGACGTCGAGCCGATCGAAAACATTGGCTGCGACGGCGATCACCTTGAAGCCCAGGCCTTCGCCTTCATGGCGGCGCGCGCGGTGCTGGGCTTGCCGATCAGTTTTCCGTCGACCACCGGCGTGCCGAAACCGATGCCTGGCGGTAGAATCGTGAAGCCGGGTTGATGGACGCTCATGGCGCTTTTCTGGAGCCACCCTTGCGCAAACAGGGGGACGTGTTTCGATCAGCGTTATTCGAGAAACCAGAGTTAGCTAGAAACCCGTTCAATTGAATCGCCACTGAATACGAGACAATTATATGTCCCTATTTCTCAGTTGTTAACGCTTGAGGTCAGTGTCGGTCTGAAAATCTAGCACACATCAAGTATATCATTGGGGGGCAGAAATTATTGCGAGATGGTTTGCGTTTAGGTCGGTGTCATCATGACGGCGAGAATTCCAGAATTAACACCAACACTGATTATTGCAGATGATGTGCATTTGGCGGCGCAGCTTTCCTGTCGTTTGGCGCAAAAGGGAAGTTATTTGCCATTGGTTGATGGTCCTAGAATGGGTCTGACCTGCACCGGATAATTCGGACCACGGAATATGTGAGAGACTGGCCCTCCTGAACCGCTTGGGTTTGGTGGTCCAGATTTGGCGCTAGTTTTCGGCGGCGTTGAACCGCTTGGGTTTGGTGGTCCAGATTTGGCGCTAGTTTTCGGCGGCGTTGACCTCTGTTGGTTTATAGCATGACCTTGCTTGCAAAGCATATTCTTGCGGCGTCAGATCGCCGAGACCCATGTGAGGCCGGCTCTCGTTGTATTCGACGCGCCAAGCCTCGATAATCCGCCGCGCATTGTCCAAGTCCTCGAACCAGTGCAGGTTCAGGCATTCGTCCCGCAGCGAACCGTTGAACGTCTCGATGTAGGCGTTGTCGGTGGGCTTTCCTG
>VGEM01000524.1 GCA_016869315.1 Alphaproteobacteria bacterium
TTTGAATCTGCTCGACTCCGAACTGGTCAAGTTCGAGCGCGATCCGAACGATGCCGAAATCCTGAAGCGTGTCTTCCGGGTGATGCATACGATCAAGGGCACCTGCGGGTTCCTGGGCCTATCGCGGCTCGAAAAAGTAGCCCACGCGGGCGAGGACGTGCTGGTCAAATATCGCGATGGCGAATTGGCGCCGACGCCGGCCTCGGTCACCGTCATCCTCAAGTGTCTCGATCTCATCCGGAACATCGTCACCATCCTGGCGGAAAAGGGTTCCGAGCCCGCCGGTGATGACTCCGAGTTGATCAAACAGCTCAAGGCGGCTGCCGCCGGCCAGCTTGATGGCGCACCCGCGGCTGCACCGGCCGCCGCCGCGCCATCGGCAGCTGGCGCAGAACCGACTTGAGGCGCAGTTGATCTCGGGGATTTCGGGCAAGGAAGCAGAAGTCAAGAATGTCGACCAATTGAAGGCATTCTTATCTTCGAAGGAAAACAAAGCCCAGCTTCGGACCGCGTTCTCGAAAGCGGCAACCCAGCTCGGTGCGGCGGCCGACGATCACGCGGCGGTCTTGACGAGGCTTGGCATGCTGTCGCGCGAGCTCTGTTTCATTGAGGCCCTCCGCGAAGCATTTCAGAAGGTCGCCGTGATTGCGGTTGTTATCAACAGGGTCGGCGAATTCTATCATGGCGACATGCGCATGCAGGATACGATCGGACGCGTGCGCAACCTGATGCGAAAAGGCGTCCAGGAATACACCAGCATATTCATGGATACCGACAGCCAGACCGGCGAAATCATTTCCGCCATGAAGAGCCTTGATCGACAGATCCAGTTCATCCGCGAACGGCGCGATCAGCTTCGATATCTGCAGATGAAGTGGAATCCGCTGATCGTCGCATGGAAGGAACTCGATCATAAACAGGGCCAGAAGACCTCGAATCTGTTGGGGCGTACATATCGGTTTCTTGCGACTCGCTTCGATACCTCAAAGAGCCTGATGAAAGCCCGCAAAGAACAGGACGCTGCGCGCATGAAGGCGCAGCAGGACGCGGCCGAGTCGGAAAAAGCCAAGAAGAAGAATTAGGGCTCGCCATGACTCAACTTGTGGGTGGAGTCTCTGCCGGCTGGCCCTTGTCTCTCGATGCGTTCAGAGGCACCCTGCGGTAATGAGGGTCGTGATCTTGTCGAGAAGGGGCATTCACGTGATCCGGTATTTGATTCTTGGGGCTTTCGCACTGGCGGCATCGCGCGCCGACGCGCAGGAACTTGCGGTTCCACCATTGCCGTTCACGTCGCCCGCGGTCCACCTTGGTGTGGGATCGTGCGGCGGATCAAGCTGTCATGGCGCCCTCGAACCATGGTCCGGTTCGACCGTTCTGCAGAACGAATTCGTTGTCTGGCAGGAGAAGGACCCCCATTCCGACGCCTACAAGACCCTGCAATCCGAAGAGTCGAAGCGGATTGCCCGTAATCTCGGGCTGCCCAATGCCACGGAAGCCGACATCTGCCTCGACTGCCACGCCGACAACGTCCCCGAAGCGAAACGCGCCAAGGGCTTCCAGATGTCCGATGGCGTCGGTTGCGAGTCATGTCATGGCGGGGGCGAGCAGTGGCTTGGGATCCACATCTCGGGCCGCGCCGATCATGCCGAGAACATCAAGGCCGGGCTGTTCCCGACGGAAGACCCGGAGGCGCGCGCTCGCCTTTGCCTTTCGTGCCATCTCGGCGACAAGGACCGGGTGATCACGCATCGAATCATGGGAGCGGGGCACCCGCGGCTGGCGTTTGAACTCGATACTTATTCGATCACTCAGCCGGCGCATTTCAAGGTCGATGCCGACTATACCAAACGCAAGGGAACTCCCGATCACTTCAAGATTTGGGCGGTCGGTCAGGTGGTTGCGGTCGAATCATTGCTCGATGCCATGCTCGACCCAAATCGAAACCAGGACGGAATCTTCCCCGAGCTGGTCTTCTTCGACTGCCATTCCTGCCATCATCCCATGTCGAACGTCCGCTGGGAGCCACGCGACAGCCATGGCATCAGCCCCGGCGTTCCGCGACTCAATGACGCAAATATCCTGATGATGGCCGCGCTTCTCGATCAGGTC
>VGEM01000525.1 GCA_016869315.1 Alphaproteobacteria bacterium
TGACTCACTCAAACGGTGGAACAAGGTCCGTCAACGTGCTTCTTCGCCCTTTGCCTTCACCCACAACGCTTCCATTTCGTCGAGTGTGGATTGCTCGGGCTTCTTTCCGTGTGCCAAAAGCAGTTCTTCGATGCGCCGGAATCGCCGATCGAACTTCAAATTCGTGCCGCGCAACGCCATCCCGGGATCGATCCCGGCCTTGCGCGCCAAATTGACGACGGCAAAAAGGAGATCGCCAATTTCGTCGCTCAGCTTGGCGGTCGACGCATTTGATGCCATGGCCTGTTTAATCTCGTCAATTTCCTCGTCGATCTTGTCGAGAACTTGTTTCGCTTCCGGCCAGTCGAACCCGACACGCGCCGCGCGCTTCTGAAACTTCTCGGCCTGTTTGAGGGCGGGCAGCCCCGCCGGCAAGCCGTCGAGAGCCGAGACCGGCCCGGGCTTCGCGCCACGCTCCTTGGCTTTGAGTTCTTCCCAGCGCGAGGTTTGATCGGCGGAGGTATCGACTTTGGCATCGCCGAACACATGCGGATGGCGATGGATCATCTTTGCGCAGATGGCGCGCACGACATCCTTGAAGTCGAATGCGCCCGATTCGGACGCCATCTGAGCGTGGTAGACCGACTGGAACAGGAGATCGCCTAACTCGTCCTTGAGCGCGACCATGTCCTTGCGAGCGATTGCGTCGGCGACCTCGTAGGCTTCCTCGATGGTGTAGGGGGCAATGGTGTCGAAGGTTTGTTCGAGGTCCCACGGGCAACCGCCCTGGGGCGCGCGCAAGCGGCGCATGATCTCGAGAAGGTGCTCAATCGCCCCCGACTCCGCCGCGTCGGCCATGGTCATGCTTTCGCCGGCACGAAGAAGCTCGGATAACGGCCAAGCGCCAGCAGCAGGAACGATCCGAACACGAAGCAGCCGGCCGAGACCCACAGAATTGGCGCATAACCGCCGAAACTGTCGAACACCGCGCCGAAAATCGCCGGCGCGAAGCCCGATCCGATCGAGAAGAACACGAATTGGCCGCCGTAGATGACACCGTAGTTCTCCATCCCGAAGTACCGGACCGTCAGATACGACAGCATGTCGATTTCGGCGCCGGCGGCGAGGCCGATCAGCGGCACGATGAAGATGAGAACGCCCGGGGAGATCTCGCCGGCCAGCATGACGCAGGTGATCGCCGGCGCGATCAGGAACACGAACCCGACCGCAGGCGCCCAGATGAAATCGATCAGGTAGCCGGCGACGACGCGTCCGACGATGACGCTGATCCCGAGCAGGCTCGCGTATCCCGCGGCGGTACCGCGATCGATGCCCTTGTCGGTCAGCATGGGGACCAAGTTGGTGATCAGGCCCGCGACGCAGCCGCAGATCAGCAGCATGGAAATGCCGAGCGCCCAAAAGCGATAGCCACGCATCGCTTCGCCGATCGACAGACCGCCCGACAAATCCGACCCGCCGCCATGCCCGGGCGTGGACTCCGCCACCGGACGATCACGAAAGAACAGATAGACGATCGGGACGCCGATCACGACAATGCCGAGGCCCAGAACCTGATAGGCGCCGCGCCAGCCGTATTCCTCGATCGCCCACGCCGCGATCCGCGGGGCGAAGGTGCCGATGACGCCGGTTCCGGCCATCGTCAGCGCCAGCGCGAAGCCGCGGTTCTTCTCGAACCACTGCGCGACGACCCGCGTCCAGGTGACCGGATTCGTGCCGGTACCGATCAGGGTCATGAGAATCCACAGCGCGTAGAATGACCAGATCGACGAGCCGGTGAACGAGATCAGGGCAAAACCCACGCCGACGGCGAACACCGACGAAATTCCGATCCGCCGCGCACCGAACTGATCGACGAAACGCCCGATGATGGGGGCGAGGATCATCGCGCCCATCATCACGAACGAGAATGCGAACTGCGTGGCGCCGCGCGACCAGCCGAACTCCTTCGATACCGGCACGACGAAGACGCCATGGGTATAGAACGGAATGGCGTTTATGCCGCAGGCCGCGCCGACAAATGCGGCGAACAGGGGCTTCCAGCCGCGGCGGAATTCTTCGACAGACAGGGCGCTTGATTGCATGCTGAAGCCTTGGGAAC
>VGEM01000526.1 GCA_016869315.1 Alphaproteobacteria bacterium
GCCAGCACGAGATGGACGATGTTATCGACCATGTCGTGCTCGCCGGCCGAGATGAAAATCTTTGTGCCGGTGATGCTGTAGCTGCCATCGCCGTTGGGCATGGCCTTGGTGCGGAGCAGGCCGAGGTCAGAGCCGGCGTGAGACTCGGTCAGACACATGGTGCCTTGCCACTGACCGTTCACCAGCTTCGGCAGATAGACTTTCTTTTGGTCGGCTGAACCCAGAGCGGCCAGCGCGAGAATGGTTCCCTGCGTCAGTCCGGGGTAGAGGCCGAACGAGAGATTGGCAGAACCCACCATTTCGGCGACACAGCAATCAATCGCTTCCGGCAATCCCTGTCCGCCGTGATCGGGACTCGCGGTAAGACCGCACCAGCCGCCTTCAGCGAATTGCTTGTAGGCTTCCTTGAACCCCTTCGGTGTCGTGACCGCGCTATCCTTGAATGTGCAGCCTTCCTGATCGCCGACTTGGTTCAAGGGCGCGAGGACGTCCTGACTGAGCTTGGCACATTCCTCGAGGACGGCGTCCATCACGTCAGCCGACGCATCCCCCAGGCCAGGTAGCGCGGTCAGGGTTTTTTCGGCCCCAAACACCTCGTGGAGCAGGAATCGCATGTCGCGGAGCGGAGCGGTGTAAGTGGGCATGGCGGCCTCTGTCTGAAAATTGTGGTGTTACATTCAAGGCTTATACGGTGGCGGTCAATCGGCAAAACCCCTGAGTTGTCATGGGTTTGCGGAGTGATCCGATCACATTCTGCGGACGTAAGTTAAATAGCACTAATCTAGTCCGATTAAGATTGAATATAGAACTAAATTGGTCATGATTAAGTTATTCACTGCAAACAGCCCTAGGAGGTTTCGTCGTCATGTCCTTCTTCAGCCGCTTCCGGATGTCAGCCGTGCCGCGCGCCGACTCGTCCCTAAGTCGGTCGGACGTGGCGTTTCTAGAGAAAATACGATCTGCGCCGATTCTGACGGAGGCGGCCGAGCGCGAACTCGTCCGCCGCTGGTTCCAACTGCGCGACCGGAAGGCCTACGATGCGCTCATCACGGCGCACCTGAGGCTGGTTCCTGCCATCGCCCAGAAGTTCCAGGGCTATGGTCTCGACCTCGCGGATCTGATCAGCGAGGGGCACCTTGGTCTGATCCACGCGATCGAGAAATTCGATCCCGCCAAAGGTTTTCGCTTTTCGACGTATGCCCGTTGGTGGGTCAAGGCATCTGTTCTGAACTACATCGTCCATGCCTGGTCGCTGATCAAAGTCGGCTCCGGCGCCAACAAGAAACGCCTGTTCTTCAACCTCCGCCGCGCCAAGCGCGAGTTGCAGCCGGATGGCCAGCGTTTTCTGGCGCCCGAACAAGTCGACCGTTTGGCCGCGTTGTTCCGCGTGTCTTCTGAAGACATCGTCGCCATGGACCAGCGCATGAGCGCGAACGATGTGTCCTTGTCGCAACCGGTTGGCCTGCGCGACGACGGCGATGGCATGTCGATCGAGGATACGATCGCGGATGAAACGCCGAACGCCGAGGAACGCCTGGTCGAAGCCGACGAGCGTGCCTGGCAATCGGCCGCCGTGCGTGAAGCCTTGGCGCGATTGGGTCAACGCGAGAAGGACATCATCGCCCGACGCTATTTGTCGAAGCGCCCGGTCACGCTCGCGACCCTCGCCAAGATTTATGGGCTTACCGCCGAGCGTGTCCGCCAGATCGAAGCCAAGGCTATCGGCAAACTTCGCCAGGTCCTCGCCGTTCGAGGCCTCGCACCGGCACCGATGCCTGCGTAAGATGTGCGATGCCTGCGCGTCCCGCATCTTCCCCGACGATCCTCGAACGGCCATCACCCAACCACGGTCCGCGCGCCCACGTCCCGGGCGACGTGTCTCTGATCGTGATTCACTACACTGGGATGCCCGGTGCGGCAGCAGCCATCGATCGCCTGACCACGGCGTCGTCAGAAGTGAGCGCCCACTATGTCGTTGACGAGAGTGGAGCGATCACCCGCCTGGTTCCAGAAGATCGCCGTGCGTGGCACGCCGGCAGGTCGTTTTGGCGCGGTATCCGCGACGTCAACAGTGCGTCGATCGGAATCGAACTGGTC
>VGEM01000527.1 GCA_016869315.1 Alphaproteobacteria bacterium
GCGCGGGCCGCCCGGTGCGGCGCGCCTTGACACCATCGATATTCAGGATTTCACCCTGATCATCGACGATCAGGCGACCGGCCGGCGGTGGACGATGCCGCGCGCCGAGCTCAACCTGCTGCGCCAGACCAACGACATTCAATTGGGTGCTTCGTTGCCGCTCGGCGGCGCCGCCGGGGCGGCCAGCATCGATCTCGCCGGGCAGTACGTCTACGCCAGTCGATTGCTCAACGTGACGGCGTCCTTCGCCGGTATCGAACCCACCGCCATCGGCGCGTTGATCGGCCTCGATGACGTTGCCGCCGTCGCCGCCGTCGCCGCCGTCGCCCAAGTGCCGATCGGCGGCAGTATCGAAGCCGACATCGCCATGCCGGAAGGCGTGCTCGACGTGCGCCGGCTCGACTTCAACCTCACCGCCGGCGCCGGATCGATCACGCTGCCCGAGCGCCTTGGCGGTGCGCGCGACATCAAGGGCGCCAGCGCAAAGGGCACCCTTGGCGCCGGCTTCAACGACGTCAGGCTGGAGGAGCTGGTCATTTCGCCGGCGGGGATCGATACCGACCCGGTGATGACGCTGGCGGGCCGGGCCAGCAACCTGGGCGGCGCGCCGGTGATCGAACTCAAGGCCTCGTCGACCGCATTTTCGCTTACGGCCCTGACCCAGCTGTGGCCGGTGGACGTCGCCCGAAGCACCCGAAGCTGGATCGAAAAGAACCTCTCCGGTGGCGGTCTCAGCGGCCTAACCGCGACGGCGCGCTTTGCCGGACCGACGCTGGCCGATATCGAGGCGGTCGATCTCGACCTCGGTGTAAATCTGGCCGGCATCAGCGTTCACTACATCGAGGGACTGCCGGACGTCGAAGAGACCAACGGTCGCCTCAAGATGAATCTCAAGCAGGTCGTGATCGACGTCACCCACGGCCGCATTCCTGACAAGACCTCCGACAAGTCGCTCAAGATTTCGCGTGCCGATCTCAGGATGGGCGATCTGTCCGAACCACGCACGTTCGCCAACTTCACCATCGACATCGACGGCGATCTCGGCGACGTGCTGCGGTTCATCGACAACAAGCCGCTTGAGTACGCCCGCAAGATGCAGGTCACGCCCGACGGCGCGTCGGGCGCCGTGCGGCTTCAGCTCGATCTCGACTTTCCGCTGATCAAGGCGCTGCGCCTCGCCGATCTCAAGATCGACATCGACGCCGAAGTCCGCGACGCCCATATCGAAAACGTCACCTTTGGTCTGCCGTTGGACGATGGCGCGCTCAAACTCCACGTCACCGAGAATTTTCTTGAGGCCAACGGCACCACCAAACTCGGCCCGATCCGCGCCGGGCTGACCTGGCGCGAGAATTTCGGCGGCGGCGACTTCCGCAGCCAGTATGCGCTCGATGCCATTCTCGAAAACGAACACCGGCCGCTGGTGGCCCTGGGGCGCGCGCCGTTCACCGCGCCCTATATGGACGGGCCGGTCCGCGCCGAGATCGTCTACACCGCGCGGCGCGACGGGACCTCCACCCTGTCTGCCGAGGCCGACTTCGAACAGGTGGCTCTGGCTTTGCCGCAGCTCAACTGGGCCAAGGCCGCCGGGCTCCCGGCGCGCGGCCATGCCGACGTGCTGTTGAAAGACGGTAAACTCGTCGCCGTCGACCGCTTCGATCTCTCCAGCGGCGACGATTTCGACGTCGCCGGCCGGGTCGACTTCGGCCCCGACAACACGCTGTCGCGGGTGTCGATCGCCGAGGGCAAGGTCGGCCGCAATACGCTCGCCGCCGATCTGCTCTACACGCCCGACGGCGTGATGGACCTCGAAGTGCGCGGCCGCGAACTCGACGTGTCCTATTTCTGGAAAGATCTCGGCAAGGACGAATCGCGCGGCCGCGCTGCCGAGGATCAGCAGCCACTGCGCCTGAAAGCGGCGGTCGATCGCATGCGCCTGACGAACGAAGGCGAATTCGATCAGGTTCGCCTGGTGTTCGAGCGCAACAGCAAGATCATCGAGAAGGTCGATTTTTCCGGGCGCGTCGGCAGCGGCAAGCCGTTCACCCTGACCCTTGCTGGAGCAAACGACAGCCAAACCTTCAAGGCCGC
>VGEM01000528.1 GCA_016869315.1 Alphaproteobacteria bacterium
CAGAATTGTCAGATCCTTGGCGATGCGGCGAACGAGCTCCATGGTGTCATGGGTTTCTGCAGTGCTCATGCCGGCGGTCGGCTCATCGAGGCAGAGAAGCTTTGGTTCGGTCGCAAGCGCGATGCCGATTTCCAGATTGCGCTGCTCGCCATGCGACAGGTTGGCGGCAAGCTCATCGGCCTTGTCGGCGAGACCAACCGAAGCAAGGACTGCCTCCGCCTTCTCGATCAGGTCGTGAAAGGACCGGTGGTGCGTGAACAGGCTCCAGCCATGGCGGCGGGATTGTGCAGCGATGCGGACATTCTCAAGCGTCGTCGCGTTCGGCAGGATGTTGGTGATCTGGTACGAGCGGGCGATGCCCTTCTGCGAAATCTGGTTCGATTTAAGCCCTGTGATGTCCTCGCCGCTGAACAAGATGCGCCCCGAGGTCGGGCGCAGCACGCCGGTGAGGCAATTGAAGAACGTGCTCTTGCCAGCACCGTTCGGTCCGATGATGGCGCGGATTTCGCCGCGGCCGATCTGGAAATTGACGTTGTTGAGCGCAGTCAAACCGCCAAAGCGAATGGTCAACCCCTCGGTGCGCAGCACAGGGGAAGCCGCACCTCCCCGAGTGGTACCCGGGGAGGCCATTGTCGAGGACGCGTCAGTCACTTAGGCGAACTTGCAAGCCGGCGGAAAGACGGTCTTGTCCTTGTCGATCACCTCGATGATTTTCGGCTTGCCGTTTTCGATCCGGGTGATGAACTGACGCAGGAAAGCTTGGTGATCTTCCTTGCGCAGTGTCTTGTCACCCTGCGGGAAGTCATCGCCTTCCTTCATCTCGAGACCTTCGAGCGCAGCGATCAGCTTGTCGGTGTCCTCGCGGCCGCGGAACTTGGACATCTCCATGCCGATCTTCAGGCAATTCATGGCCTCGTAGTTCGACTGCACGTAGCGGTCGGGGTCGGGGCCCGTCGGGTCAATCGCCTTAAGGCGGAGCTTGGCCTCATCGAAGAACCGCTTGTGATGCGGCGTGTTGAGCACGCCTTCCAGCACAGGCACGTAGCGGTTGATGCCGACGAAGCCGTCGATCTTGGCGCCGAGCGCAGGAATGTTGGTCGATTCTGCGATCGCGCCGTCACCGGCCCACTTGTACTTCTTGGTAAGGCCGAGATCGAACGCCTGGTTGCCGATGGTCACGCCGTCCTTGCCGAAGAAGATGCCGAACAGCCCGTCGATGTTGCCGGTGATCTTCGACAGGAACGGCGTCATGTCGGCGGTGCCGAGCGGGATTCCGGTTGTGCCGGCGATCTCGCCGCCCGCCTTTTTGATCTGGTCGACGTAGGCGTCGCGGGTGGACTGGCCCCAAGAATAATCGGCGAAGGCGATGTGCCAGCGCTTGCCTTGCTTGACGAGCCAGGGCGCGAACGCCACCGCCTGGGAGGGCGCATAGTCGAACGGCCGGAAGGTATACTTGTTGCACCTCGTGGTGGTCAGCGTCGTGTCGAGGCAAACGCTGATCATGTTGAGCACCTTGTACTCCTCGAACACCGGCATGCAGGCGAGGCAGATGTTCGAGAGGAAGCCGCCGACATGGGCGTCGATCCTGTCCTCGACCAGGAGCTTCTCGACCTTGCGGCGGCCGACGTCCGGCTTGGACTCGTCGTCCTGCACGAGAATCTCGACCGGCCGGCCGTTGATGCCGCCGGCCTTGTTGATACGGTCGACCGCCATCTGGATTCCGACCACCGCGGTCTTGCCGCCCGCAGCAGCGGCGCCCGACAACGGCTGCTCGGAGCCGATCTTGAACGGCCTTGCCTGACCGAACGCGGCCTGCCAGGGCGCTGGCACCAGCATGGTCGCACCGACCGCGCCGGCCGACACGCCATAACCCAACACGGTGCGGCGGGTGACTTTGCCGCTGTACCAGAACTCCTTCGGATCGAAATTGTCAGCCATCATGTTCCTCCCTGGACCGGTCGCTTCTGGCACCAACGCGTGATGTTGCGCGGTTTCGCGCTCCCCTCATCAAGCGTCGCATAGGCCCGAAAGCCGGCCCAACATCATACACTTTGATCGGGCGCTGCCAACAAGCCGCCA
>VGEM01000529.1 GCA_016869315.1 Alphaproteobacteria bacterium
GATCAGCGGCGGACGTTTGATGTCGGCCTCGTTTGCCGGTGCAACCGAATAAACGTGAACCTGGCCGAATCTGCCGGAAGAATAATGACGCCAGCGCCTGACGCTTGGTGCGGCAAAGGCGGGGGGGATCGTTGACGCAGCGATCGCTGCAAGCAGTCCGCGACGATGGATGAGCGTCATGGGTCAGGCCTTGTCGAGAAACGGCCTGATTACGGCCACGAGTTTTTCCGGCGTGGCCTGCCACGCGGAGCCGGTCAGGCCATCGAGTTCGACAGTCGTCGCATTTTTCATCAGCTTTGCCGCCTGCCGTGTCGGCTCGGCGAGCGTTTCCTTGGCCAGCACCGGGCACAATACGGATTGAGTGATGTGCGCCAATGCCGGATCGGCGTCGTAGCGAAACACCGCATCGAAACCCCACCACGAGTTCGGGCCCGCCTGGAGACGGGATATGAACATGGCGAAGCGCCGTTCTTTGGTCAGCGGATCGGTCGCGTTGAGAACGGTGTCCTTGTAGTTCTTCCCAACGAATTCGGGATCGGTGAAGTACGGACGCGGCACTGCAAACTGTGCACGCCGGGCCTCACGCTCGCTGGACGGGTAGTAGGGTATTCCCGGCATCACGAGACGTCGCACCAGATCGGGCCGCTGCGCCACGACTTCGGTGATCAAAAAATTGCCGGTGTGAAAGCCGAGCCAGTCGACGGTTCCCTTGCCGCCCTTGCCGTAGCCGAGATCCGACAACGCTTCGGCCATGGCGCCACCCAGGTCTGCCATGTCCGATTTTGCGGCCGGGCCATCCGAACCTCCATAGCCCGGCGTATCAGGGCAGATCACGAGGCTTGAAATTCGCGGTAATTGTCTCCGGAGACAGGGCTCTGATGCAGACAGACGAGCGGCGTCTTTCCGGTGTCGTCCGAAGGCGCCGCGATGGTCATGTGAATTTGACCATAGCGGCACTTGGCATACTGTCGCCGCGTTTTCGGAGCCGATTGGGCGACAGCAATTCTCGGCGTCAAAGCAGCCGCGGTGGCGGTGGCCAAAATGCTGCGTCGGGAAACGGTCATTGCAAATACTCCCGCAGTGGCGTGAACGTCGTGGATGACTTCAAACAGGGCCTGGCGGCAGTTTAATCGGGCTGTCCGCCTTTGCGTAGAGCGCCAGATCAATCTCATTGTCGACTTCGGCCCAAGGCCCCGCCGCTGGAACCGCCTTGATCGCAGTGCCATGCTCGATCAGCAATCGAAGCGTCGATGTCATGTCGAGTTTGTCGCAGCGTTCGGTCGGCAACGCGTTGAGAATTTGCGCGAATGTCCTCCAACCCGTGGGCGTGAACTTGAGCAGACCCATGTACTGGCCGCGAATTTCATCGAGGCTCTTCGGCTTGCGGCCGATATCGATGACCAGGTCACGGCCATCGAGCCGAAACGTCTCGGCATCCGATAGCGGGTCGGCGAACCGAGCCGACCAAAGCGTCAGCCAGTCGGGATCGAAGCTGATGGCGATTTCGGCGGGGTCGGCGGCGAGGCGCGCGACGGTCGAGGCGTCATAAACGATGTCGGAGTATGAAACGATGACCGGCCGCTCGGTCATCCAATCCGCGGCGCACATGAAGCTCCGCACCATGTTGGTCTCTGCCCAGCGCGGATTCTCGAAGATCGGCAGGTTGAATTGCTTCAACGAATCGCTGCGATATCCGCCGACAAGCGCAATGTCGTCGATCCCGGCGCCGCGCAAAGCGTGAAGCTGCCACGCGATGAGAGGGTGCCCATTGAGCGCGACCAGACCTTTGGGGCGGTCTTCGGTTCGATCCTTAAGGCGGCTACCGCGGCCGGCGGCGAGAATCAGTCCGCGCATGCGTTCATCCCGCCGACGTCTTGAAGATATCAAGATCGCAAGCGCGGACGGGCGTTTCGCGTTCGGGGTGCCACATGATGCCGATCAATGTACCAGCAGTGTTGCGGAACCCCTCGATCGAGCCGTCGGCGGCGGTGGCAGACGGGACAAGATCGGCGCCCAATTCTGAAAGTCCCCAATCGTGATAGCTGCCCACCTCGAAGCGGCCGACGTCGGTGG
>VGEM01000530.1 GCA_016869315.1 Alphaproteobacteria bacterium
GCCCGAAATCGGCATCATGCGATCGATGGGCGTGACCAAAGGTTTCATCACCAAGGTCTTCGTTCTTCAAGGCGTGCTGGTTGGGGCGCTCGGGGCCGCAGTGGGCTCGGTCATGGCCTATGGATTTACGTCGCTCGTGGCCGAGATCGCCCGCCGTCCGGATGGCACGCCCATCATCCCGGTGGATCCGCTGTTGGGGAATTACCCCGCCGGCATCCTGCTCGCGGTCGCCGCCAGCGCCATTGCCGCGATCCTGCCGGCGCGCGCGGCCGCCAAGATCGACCCGGTCGAGGCGATCAGCCAATGACCGCCACTGCGATGCCGTTGCTCAGCGTCAAAGGCCTGACCAAGACATACGTTCAGGGCGACTTCGTGACCCCGGTTCTCAAGGGCATCGACTTCGACATCGCGGCCGGCGAATTCGTCGCCCTGCAGGGTCCAAGCGGCAGCGGCAAGAGCACGCTGTTGTCAATTCTCGGCACGCTGCTGCGCCCGACTTCCGGGCGCTTGGTGATGAAGGGGATCGATCTCGCCCAGGCGGATGAGGACATGCTGACGGCGTTTCGCAATCGCAATATTGGCTTCGTGTTCCAGTATCATCACTTGCTCCCGGATTTCACCGCAATCGAGAACGTGATGTTTCCGGCCGCAGCGCCAACCGGCGATGAAAGCCCGGCCCTTGAGGATCGCGCCGCGATGCTGCTCGGGCGTGTCGGCCTTGGGCCCCGCATGCATTTCAAAGCGACCAAGCTTTCGGGCGGCCAGAAGCAACGCGTCGCCGTGGCGCGCGCGCTGATGAACCGGCCGGCGCTGGTGCTGGCCGACGAGCCGACCGGCAACCTCGACCGCGAAACCGCGCGTCAGGTGATGGAGCTCCTGGCCGAAATCAACGCCGAAAGCGGCACGACGTTCCTGATCAGCACGCACGATCCCGAAATTGCCCGCCGCTGCCACCGCCAGATCTTAGTGATCGACGGACGTATTGAAGGGGCGGCGACCGAACGCCCATTCGAACTTCAGGCCGCGCAATAGAAAAAGCCCGGCACTCGCGTGCCGGGCTTTTCTTAACTTAAGTCCGGTTTGGACTTAGCCGACCTTGAGGTTGCCAGCCGCGGTCTTGCCGCGCTCGGTCACCATGTCGTAGCTGACGGTCTGACCTTCGTTGAGGCCGCGCAGACCAGCCTTTTCGACAGCGGTGATGTGGACGAACACGTCCTTGCCGCCGTCACTCGGCTGAATAAAACCATAACCCTTTTGGGTGTTGAACCATTTCACTGTACCTGTGGCCATGTTGGCCTCCTTGTGTTCACGCAAATGCGTAGGTTGGACCGGACGACCATCGCCCAATCACTGTCTCAAGTCCGGCAGCACTGTCGTGGGAGGGGCCCTTCAGGGCCATGCAACAAGGCAGGCGTAGAACTCGATCCAGATCTATATATGCTGAAACCTGTGGAAAATCAAGCGAACCGCCGAATCGCCCCAAAATGGCAGCATATGTTTACGTCCTCGGCGCCGTCACCGCTGGCGCCATCCGAACTTATGTCGGCTGGACCGTCGACATCGAGGCGCGCCTCGCCCGGCACAACGCCGGCCGCGGCGCCAAGTCGACCCGCGGCCGCGTCTGGACCTTGCTGTACGCCGAACGCTTTCGCACCCGCCGTCAGGCCATGAGCCGCGAATGGTATCTCAAACGCGACCGCAAGTTTCGCAATGCCCTCGCTGCGACGATGGCGTAACGCGGGCATAACGCGGGCTATTTCTTTTCAGCCTCGCCGCCGGGCACCATTTTGTAGCCAAGCTGGCGGTAGATATGAATGACATCGGCGTTGCCCCAGCGCTCGACGACCTTGCCGTTCTGGAATCGGTAGATGTCGGTGGCGGTCGCGGAATAGGGCTTCTTGGTCGGCGGATTGCCGTCGACGCCGACATTGTCGGCCGAACGGATGGTGGTCCGCACCACCACATAGTCTCCCGAGCAAATGATGAGTTCGTCGTCGAGCACGCGCTCGGGATTGTTCTTTTTCGAAGCCTCCCACATCTTGGCGAGGCTCTCGGGCTTCACCATCCCGCCG
>VGEM01000531.1 GCA_016869315.1 Alphaproteobacteria bacterium
GCTTCGCCGCGTATTCGTCCCATTCGGCCTGGTATTCGAGCGCCTTCTGCCAGCCGGCGCGGTAGCCGGCGAAGTTGCCCATGCGCGTCGCCGGGCTGCGGCCCTTGCCGCCGTAGAGGCGCCGCGGATTCTCGCCGCAGGCCATCTTGAGGCCGTGCTTGGCGCCGGGGAATTTCATGCCCTGGACCGAGCGGCTCCAGACGTTCTTGACCACCACCGTACGTCCGCCGAACAGATTGGCCGAGCCCGGCATGATGTGGAGCGTCGTCACGCCGCCCGCCAGCGCACGGCCGAAGGCCGGGTCCTGCGGCCAGATCGCGTGTTCGGCCCAGACTTCAGCAGTATTCGGCTCGGTCGCTTCGTTGACGTCTTCCAGCGCGCCCACCTCGGGCACCGCGCCGATACCGATGTGCGAATGGCCGTCGATCAGACCGGGTGTCACCACCTTGCCCTTGCCGTCGATGGTCACGGCGTCCGCCGGAATTTGAATGCCGACGCCGACCGCGGCGATTTTTCCGCCCGCCATGACCACGGTGGCGTTGTCGAGTGTCGCCCCGGTACCGGTATGCGCCGTCGCGCCGACGATGGCGGTGGTCGGCGCGGGGCGCGGCACGTAGGTCGAGGGATAGGGGTTGGCCGGCATGGCGGCGAGGCGCTTCTGCGCGGCCGACGGCGGCGCCGGCTTGTCCTTTGCCGCCGGCGGATCGGCGGCGAGCGCGAGCGACGTGGCGAGGGCAAAGACGCCCGACAAGAGAATGCAGCGCATGGATCGTCCCCAGGATTTGGCCAGGATATGATAGGCGCGAAGGCGCAACCGTGGCACGAAGAAAATTGATCGCGCAAGGCAAACATCGAACGATCTCGGGCCGGATCGCCTACGTCAGCGATGCCGATCACGATCGCGGCCGGCGGCGGGGCGAGGAGACCTTTACCGTCACCATCCATGGCGACGGCACGCATCTCCAGCGCGCCAACTGCGTGATTGAGGAAGAGCCTCACATCGTGCGCGACGTGATGCAGCGGTCGGATGCGGCGTTAAACCCGATCGCATGCTTTGTCAGTATCCGCACTGGCGGCCTCGCGACCGGCTCGGGCTGGTTCCGCTGGGCCGACGGCACCGCAACCTGCGACGCCGAAACGCGCGCCGAGGGCCGGCTGTCGCACCGCGCTCCGTATCGTGACGGCCCGCGGGCGTTTTGTAACCATTCCATCGTCGGCGATGCCTGGATGGCGGCGCATTATCCGATGGCGCGCGGGCCGGGGCTGTTTCTGTGCGAGCAGATGTTCACGCCGTCGCGCAACAAACAGGGCGCGACCGGGCCGTCGCTGGCGATGCTGAAGCTGGGATTGCAGTACCTGGGGCGTGAGCGCGTCTCCGTCCCGGCCGGTACGTTCGACACCTACGCGTTTCGCCTCAACAGCGTGCCGGGCCTGGCCGCGTTGCGGACCGAAAATCTTCACTACGAAATCTGGACGACGACCGACGGTTCCTTTATCGCCGTTCAGTCGATGTATCGGGGCCGGCGGCGCTATGAGTTGGTTGAATATACTGAGAGCTAGCGCGGCCGCGGCCTTGCTGTGGTCTTCTCCGGCGCTGGCGGAAAAAACGCTGAAGCTCGGCGTCGTCTCGCTGCCGGTCGATCGCGCTAACCCCTACGGCAGCATCGTTGTGCCGGGATTGATACCCAACATCCTGCTCTACGACGCGCTGTTCGCGTTCGACGACGCCGGCAACGTGCAGCCGAGCCTCGCCGTGTCGGGTGAGATGATCGCGCCAACCACGTGGCGCTTCGTGTTGCGCGACGGCGTCTCGTTCAGCAATGGCGAACCCTTCGACGCCACGGCGGCGGCTCAGGCGATCGTGTATCTCGTGACATCGGCCAGTGCGATGGAGGTGATTTCGCAGTCGGTCCGCGACGTCACCGCCGCGCGGGCGGTCGATCGTCTGACGCTGGAGGTCGAGACCCGCGAGCCCAACGTCTTATTGCCGCGCCGCCTGGTCGGCGTTCGCATACCCGCGCCCAGATTGTGGGCCGAGCTCGGCCGCGATCGCTACGGCGAGCGCCCCGCG
>VGEM01000532.1 GCA_016869315.1 Alphaproteobacteria bacterium
GGCGACCCAGAGATCGAAATCGTGCTTGCTCTGGCCGTAGGGATTGAGCGGTCTCAGTCGCGACAGGTGGGTCAACGTGCCGGTATCGTCGAAGCCGAGTTGGCCGGCGCCGTAGGTGGAGGCCGACGAGGCATAGACAAACGGAACGCCGGCGCGCGCGCTCCACGACCACAATGCGCGACTGAGCCGGACGTTGGTGTCTTGCAGGGCCTCGACATCGCGCTCGGTCGTCGCCGTCAGGGCGCCCAAGTGGAACAAGGCCGTCACGGCGCCGGTGTTGCGGTCGAGAAAACCGAGCGCCTCCTCGGGCGCCACAAGTTGGAGGCGTTTGCGCCTGGCGATGTTTCGGCGCTTGTATTCGTTGTCGCAGCGATCGATGGCGACCAAGGGGCCGAGGCCGCGATCCTCGAGGACGGCGAGCAGGTTCGATCCAATGAAGCCGGCGCCGCCGGTGACTATGTACATCTCGCTCCGGTGCGATCGTCGCCGGTTGCATCGTTGGTCGTCGCACCCGATATTACACGGCATTGACCCAACCCGGGAGCGAGCCATGCAATCGCAGAACAGAATCTTCGATGACTTCGCCAAGGTCGCGGGCGGCGCCTTGAGCGCCCTCGGCGCACTCAAGCAAGAGATCGAAGGCCTGGTGCGCGATCGGGTCGATCGCTTCATGGCTGACGCCAACTATGTCAGGCGTGACGAATTTGAAGCCGTCAAAGCCGTCGCCGCCGCGGCGCGGACGGCCCAGGAGAAACTCGAAGCGCGTGTCGCGGAACTTGAGGCGTCAGCGGCGGGAGCAAAGAAAAAATCAGGAAAAAGTTCCAAGGCCTGATCAACGCGCCCGCGACCTGGCCGCCTGCAACCGATTCATCTGACTCACTTTTTTCGGGTTATCCCCAGCGCACGCGACTCGGTGGATTTCCTCATGATTTGGTGTTGCTGCTGATTCACCCCTACTATATCTTGAGTTTCAAGGGGTTAGGGCCGGCGATGCCGAAATGCGGTGCGCCGGTGGGTTGTTAAGGGGTCAGGATGCAGTCCGGAACGACTCGGCGGGTCAGCACCAAGTGCGCCAATCCCGTCGACGCCATCGAAGAGCTGATCGCCGAGAAGGGCTGGGTGTTCGACCGGCGCTGCAAGACTGAACTCGCGGTCGAGGCGCCCGGCACCTGGTGCGACTACGGCATGTTTTTCGCATGGTCCGAGGATTTGAGCGCGCTCCATTTCTCGTGCGCCCTCGACATGCGCGTTCAGCCCAAATTGATGAGCCAGATTTACGAATTGATCACCAAGCTGAACGAGCGGCTTTGGCTTGGGCACTTCGCGGTGTGGGTCGAGGAAGGCATTCCGATGTTCCGCCACACGCTGCGGTTCAGGGATGGGCTCGATCGCGAGTCCCTGACCGAGTTGATGGATCTCGCGATGACCGAGAGCGAGCGTTACTACCCGGCGTTCCAGTTCGTCATCTGGGGCGGCCGTACGGCCGAGGACGCGATATCGAGCTCGCTGCTCGACACGGTCGGGCGCGCCTGATCGGGTCTGCCCGCCGTTCCGCTTTGATGCGGCGCCGTGATAGTGTGCCGCCATGATCGAAGGCACAATTCTTCTCGTTGGCTGCGGCAAGATGGGTGGCGCGCTCTTGGACGGCTGGTTCAAGCGCGGCCTCAACCCAGTCGATATCATCATTGTCGAACCGGCCGGCCGCGCCAACATTGCCGCCTGCAAGCGTCATCCGGCACTGACGGTGCTCGCCAAAGCGAGCGACGTGCCGCGTGATTTTAGACCTGATGTCGTCGTCTTCGCCGTCAAGCCCCAGACGATCGACGCCATGGTCGGCGATTACGCGTCGTTTGCCCGCGAGCATCCGCTGTTCCTGTCGGTGATCGCCGGCAAGACCGTTGCCTATTTCAAGAGCAAACTAGGGGCCAGCGCCGCCGTGGTGCGAGCGATGCCCAATACGCCGGCCGCGGTCGGCAAGGCGATCAGCGTGCTGGTCGCGGCGCCCGAGGTCGATGCCGCCCAACGAAAAGTGTGCGATGTGCTGATGGCGTCCGTTGGCT
>VGEM01000533.1 GCA_016869315.1 Alphaproteobacteria bacterium
CGAGTCCGGGTCGAAACGCGGCCCAGCGCCGACGGCGGTTTGCTGATCCTGATCGGCGATACGGGTATCGGCATCGAGCGCGACGAGCTGAACGAGGTGAAGAAGCCCTTCGTCCAAGGTCGTGCGGCCGATACCTTGCGCATGCGTGGCGCCGGCCTTGGCCTGTCGATCGCCGAGCAACTGATGCAGCTTCACGGCGGCGCGCTGTGGATCAACAGCACATCCGGGGTCGGTACCGTCGTGACCTTGTCGCTGCCGAAGTCGCGCGTGGTCGAAACACTGGCGATCAAACGGGCGGGTTAAGGCTGCCGCAAGCTCTTCAGGTTCGTTCGACGCGGTCGATGAAGGTCCGCAGCGCCGCGACGGTCGCCGCGGCGTCGAGCTCGGGCGTATAGAACTTGGCTGGCCCCAGGACGGCGCGCTGGGCCGTCGGATGATCGACGAAGACGCGATCGAAGCAGAAGCGCCAGAATTCGTTCTCGGCCGTGGTCGCGAGGATCGGGCATGTCACCCGCTTGAGAACCGCCGGATAGTCCTGCCCCCAGACGGCATTGAACGACTTGTGACGGGCGTAGGTCGACAAAAAGCTGCCGATCATTTCCTCGTGGTAGAGCATCGGATCGAACGCTGGCAACAGCCCGGCGATCCGGCTGAACTGACTTGCCATGTATTTGCCTTCGGCGTCCGGCGGCGGCATCTCTTTCACGGCGGCGGCATGTTGAGCGCGTTCTTCGGCCGTCAGGTAGGCGATTCCGTTCAGGGCAAGGGACTTGACGCGACTCGGATGCGCGGCGGCGATTTCCGTGCCGAAATGGGTGCCGGTGTGGTGCAGGAACATATGGAACGTGCCGAGACCGACGTGATCGATCGCCTCGAGAATCCAGCGTCCGTAATCCGGCGCCGTCGGCTGCCCTGTCGGTGCGAACGACATGCCGAACCCGGGGATGTCGAAGGCATAGAGCCCGCGCTCGCCGGCCATGAGCATCATCATGTTGACGAACGACACTGAGCTCGCCGGCGCACGATGGAGAAACACCACCGGCGTGCCGGGTCCGTGAACATAGCGATAGTGAACTTGCCCCTGGCTGGTGTCGGCGTAGGCCTTCTTGATCGCGACCGACGCCATCACGCCGCGTCCTGAACGAACGGAAAGCCATGCTTTTGACTCAACTCCGCACGCAGCAGTTCCTTACCCAAATAAGAGGCGTGATCCATACGGGTGACCCAGCCATTGCTGATCAGTGTCCAGTACAACGTGCGCGCGTCCTTGCCCTCGATGATGCGCTGAAGGCGATCCTTGTAATCGTAATGCTCGACAAGGATTGCGCCTTCCTGCGGCACGATGACGAAGTAAATACCCTTATCGAGCTTGATTCGATTCGGGTCGGGCGCGGTCGCAAATACGCGCAGGATCGCCTCGCGCGATTCGAGATCGGGTGGCGGCTGAAATTCGACCGGCGTCTTCGGCGCGCGCGCCGCCAACTCGGTCACCTTGGCCGCGATCAAGCTGACATCGAGGCAACCCAACATGTCGACCGGTTCAACCTGACGGCGGAACGCGTCGACTTCTTCGCGGCTGGTATTGGGCAATTGCGGCCGCATGCCGGACGCGCCGGGAATTCGCCCCAACGCATCGGTGCCGCTCTTGAAGAGCGCCAAAATCGATGCGCCGGTCAGATGCTTGGGCGGCTCGGGGCCGGCGCAGACCAGATAGCGAATCGCGGGGTTCGACAGCACGTTCTTGATGATCTTTTCGATGCCGATATTTTCGGTCTCGACCTTGCCGACAATGCACAGGCCTTTCGGCTTTGCATTGGCGACCTCTTGCACCATCGGGATGCTGCCAAGCGTCGTCACCGCCACCGGCGCGGTGGGGTCGAGCACGATATAGGTGCCCGGCACATGCGGCCACGCGCCGCGCTTCGCCTCGGTGGTCGCGAAGGTCCGCGACAGGAAAAAGCCGAAATCCTCCATCGTCCCCATGGCGAAGCCTCACGCCTTGACGCGGTGACGGAAGGTGACGTTGAAGCGTTTCGAGAACGTCATGTAGAGGAT
>VGEM01000534.1 GCA_016869315.1 Alphaproteobacteria bacterium
CGTCCACCCAACAGGGTCAAGCGCAAGAACAGTGCTTGGGCACTGGATGCCGGACCCTCCTACGCCAAGTGTCTCCGGAGGGCTGGATGATCAGCCTGCCGAAGCGTGGTGCGCGAAGGCAGGTCAGTCCGGCATGACGACAGTGGGCGGGCCGTCACGTGAGTCGTCCACCGCGCAAGTTGGTATTATCGCCCTGGCGGACGCCAGGACGACAGGGGTTCAATTCACTTCCGCCAGCTTGCCAATCGACTCATGGCTTCCGCCACCTCAGCCTCGGACACCGCGAACGAGATGCGGACATATCTGCTGCCCTGAAACGGATCGAAATCCACGCCCGGTGTCGTGGCCACGCCCGCCTCGTTGAGCATGCGACGGCAGAATGAAACCGAATCTTCGTTCCAATCAGAAATGTCGACGTAGGCGTAGAAGGCGCCGTCGGATGGCGCGATCTTGGCGAAACCGAGTTCGGGCAACCGCTTCAACAGAAGCTTTCGATTGCGTCGATAGACCGTAACGTTCGTCTCCAGTTCGTCTTTGCAATCGAGCGCGTACAGCGCGCCCCACTGCGACAGCGCCGGCGGCGAGATAAAGTGATTCTGCGCCAGGCATTCCATGGCGCGGCGCAGATCGTCGGGCACGACCATCCAACCGACGCGCCAGCCGGTCATGCTGAAGTATTTGGAGAAACTGTTGATGACGATGGCCGACGGCGAAATATCCGCAGCCGAAACGCCGCGCGATCCGAACGTGATGCCGTGATAGATTTCGTCCGAGACCAGACGAATGCCCGTGTCGTGACAGTAAGCGACCAAAGCGCGAAACTCGGCCTCGGGCACCATGGTGCCGGTCGGGTTCGACGGACTGGCGAGGATCACGCCGGCGGGACGTGGGGTCAGCGCTTTCAGGTGATCGACCGTCAACTGAAAGCGCGTCGAGGCGTCGACCAGAACCAAGACCGGCTCGCAGCCGAGCGACGACAGAATGTGGCGATAGGCGGGATAACCGGGGGCGGCCAACGCCACGCGTCCGCCAAGGTCAAACGCCGACATGAACGCCAACTGGAACGCCGCCGACGAACCGGTGGTGACGAACACACGGCTTTCGTCGATCGTCGCGCCGTAGGCGGCGCGGTGGTGACGCGCGATCCCGGCGCGGAGCTCGGGCACGCCGTCAGCCAGCGTGTACCCCAAGGTTTCGCGCTCGATCAGCGGCGTGAGTTTGGCGGCGACCGCCCGCGGGATGCCGGTTGACGGCTGGCCGACTTCGAGGTGCACGATGCGTTGTCCGCGCGCTTCGAGCGCCGCGGCATCGCGCATCACGTCCATGACCATGAACGGTGGGACTTCGCCGCGCCTGGCGGGCTTGAAGGTCATCGGGACTGTTCCTCGATCAGGGGCCGCCATGGAGGAAGCACGCCGCCTCGCCTTCGGCAAGTACGGCGCCGCACCGCACGACCGCGTGACTGCCGCCCGGCAGCGACGTCACGGCGGTGCCGAGCGCGGGCGCGTCGGTTGCAGCGCGGGCGGCATCGAGCGTCGCCATCGCCCCAGGTCCGGCGGCGGCGGCCACCAGCGTCGGGCGTCTCTCGGCCGTCTCGATCGCGAGCGGCGGATCGAAGATCTCGTCGACGGCGGGCGCGAACAAGAACCCAAGCCCGCGGGCGGCGATGCCAAGCCCGAACGGCGCGTTCATTGTCAACGCGCAGGCGACGGCGTTGCCCTCGCCATCGGTAACAACCAAGGAGGTCGCGGCATCGGCGGCACCGGCCGCCGCCGAGCCCGTGCGGGTGATCGCCGCCGTATCGATCTGCTCGGGCGCGACCGGGCCCCAGCGTGGGACGGCACCGCGCAAGTCCTCGATGAAAAGCGACGCGCCGGCCGCGTCGGCGGCATCGACCACATCCTTGGCCTGGGCGCCTTCAAAAAACCCGCCCGGCCCCTGTCCGCGAACGCGGCCCAAGGTGACGGCGAGATCGATATTGGACAGGCGATCGCCGCGCGCCGCCGGCGACCAATCGGCGTGCGACACCATGGCGCGGGCGGTGCGATC
>VGEM01000535.1 GCA_016869315.1 Alphaproteobacteria bacterium
GAAATCGTCGGCCTGAAGCCGACGACCAAGACCGTCGTCACCGGCGTTGAAATGTTCCGCAAGTTGCTCGACCAGGGTGAGGCAGGCGACAACGTCGGCTGCCTGCTCCGCGGCACCAAGCGTGAAGAAGTCGAGCGCGGTCAGGTTCTCGCGGCGCCGGGTTCGATCACCCCGCACACGAAGTTCAAGTGCGAGTGCTACATCCTCAATAAGGAAGAAGGCGGGCGTCATACGCCGTTCTTCTCGAACTATCGTCCGCAGTTCTACTTCCGCACCACCGACGTGACCGGCACGATCGAGCTGCCGCAGGGCACGGAAATGGTGATGCCAGGCGACAACATTTCGATGCAGGTCAACCTGATCGCCCCGATCGCCATGGACGAAGGCCTTCGCTTCGCGATCCGCGAAGGCGGCCGTACTGTCGGATCGGGTGTCGTTGCGAAGATCGTCGAGTAACTCTTGTTGAAACGGGCGGGGCCGCAGTCGCGGTCCCGCCCGAAACGTTGCGGCCGAACCGGGAACCAGGTCCATGATCGATAGCCAAAATATCCGAATCCGCCTCAAGGCGTTCGACCACCGTATGCTTGACCAGTCGACGAAGGAGATCGTCAGCACGGCCAAGCGGACGGGCGCCCAGGTGCGTGGGCCGATCCCGCTTCCGACCCGTATTGAAAAGTTCACCGTCAACCGGTCGCCGCACGTCGACAAGAAATCGCGCGAGCAGTTCGAGGTGCGTACGCACCGCCGCTTGCTCGACATTGTCGATCCGACGCCCCAGACCGTGGACGCGTTGATGAAATTAGATCTCGCCGCCGGCGTCGACGTCGAGATCAAGCTCTAAGGTGCGATGATGCGTACTGGTCTCCTCGCTAAAAAGGTGGGCATGACCCGCTTGTTCAATGCCGAGGGCAATCAGGTTCCGGTGACGGTGCTGGACGTCAATGGCGTCCAAGTCGTCGCGCAGCGAACCAAGGAAAAAGATGGCTACACGGCCATTCAGCTCGGCATCGGTTCGCGCAAAGCGAATCGCGTCAACAAGCCGACGCGCGGCCACTATGCCAAAGCCAAGGTCGAGCCGAAGCGCCGCTTGGTGGAGTTCCGGGTCGACGAAAAGAATCTCGTCGCCGTCGGCGCCGAGTTGGCCGCATCGCACTTCTTGCCCGGTCAGTTTGTCGATGTGACCGGCACGTCCATCGGTAAGGGTTTTGCCGGCGCGATGAAGCGCTGGAATTTCCGCGGCCTCGAAGCAACCCACGGCGTGTCGGTGGTTCACCGTTCGCACGGCTCGGTCGGTCAACGTCAGGATCCCGGCAAGGTGTTCCGCGGCAAGAAGATGGCCGGTCACCTCGGCGACGAGCAGGTTACCGTCCAGAATTTGCAGGTTATGTCGGTCGACGACGAGCAGGGCTTCGTCTTCCTCCAGGGCGCTATTCCCGGAATGGAAGGCGGCTACGTCGAGGTTCGCGACGCCGTGAAGCACAAGATGCCGGCGAAAGCGCCTGTGCCGGCGGCCGTCAAAGCCGCAGCCGAGAAAAAGGAATAGTCGCTATGAAGTGCGACGTCATCACGCTCGACAAAAAGACGGCGGGCTCGATTGACCTGCCGGACGCGGTGTTCGGTGCCGAAGTGCGCGCCGACATCATGCATCGGGTTGTCCAGTGGCAGCTCGCTAAGCGGCGTGCCGGCACCCACAAGGCCAAGGTCATCAGCGAAGTCAGCGGCACGACCAAGAAGCCGTTCGCGCAGAAGGGTGGCGGTCGGGCGCGCCAGGGTTCGTTGCGCTCGCCGCAGTTCCGCGGCGGCGGTATCATTTTTGGCCCGGTGGTGCGCAGCCATGCCGTCGACATGCCGAAGGCCATTCGGCGGCTCGGCCTGATTTCGGCGCTATCGTCGAAAGCGAAGGGATCGAAGCTGGTCGTGATCGACGAAGCGAAGGTCGCGTCGGGCAAGACCAAGGAGCTCGCCAGCCGCCTGAAGCTGCTTGGTCTGTCGTCGGCGTTGATCATTGACGGCGCCGATCTCGATCAAGGATTCGCCCGCGCGG
>VGEM01000536.1 GCA_016869315.1 Alphaproteobacteria bacterium
CACCTGGCGCGCGCCATGCATCGACAGCACCATCTTGTCGCTGTTCCAATAGGCGAAGGCGTTCATGGCCACGGCCGCAAGAAACGCAAAGCCCATTCCCTGCCCGCCACCGATGGCGTAGCCGACGAACATAAACAGGGCGGTCATGGCTGCCAGCAACAGGCCGACGCGAATGGTGTTCATCGAAACGGTCTCCTCTCTTGTCGCGAGGTCTTGTGCGACGTATCACTCAGGTATGTCTAGCGATCCGGAACGCAAGAGTGACGCTCCGCCGTTGCCGCTGTCGCCCGCGGCGGCGGCGTTGAAGCCGGCGCCGCCGCGGCCGGCTGGCACCACGCCGGCATCAGACGCGGTTGCCGAAACCGGTGGGCCCAAGGGGCCAGAGCCGACGCGCTTTGGCGATTGGGAGCGAAAAGGCCGGGTTTCCGACTTCTAGCGTATCGCGCATTAAAGAGGGCTTCCGGTTTTCGGAAAGAAGCGATGCGCGAACATAGGAATTAAGGCCGAGTCTCAAGACTTTAAGACGGACGGCCTAGAGTGCCGTCAGCATGCCAGAAGCCCCAACTGGGGCCGGCGTTGGGGACGAGGAAGATGCGTTTAGGTGGCGTGTTCGATCGCTTGCGCGGCCGTCCGGTTGAGGACGCGCCCGGCGCGCTGCTTGAAGATCCCGAAGACTTTCTGTTCGGCGCCGAGCCGCTCAAGATTCTGGTGAGCCCGCTCGCCGGCGATACCGCCGGCACTGCCGCGCGTCACATCTTCGATCGCTTGTCGGGGCGCGGCGGCGTTCAGGTGCGCATGGCCGAGCGCCCGCTCACGGCGCCGGGCGCCGACAACAGCCAACCGGTGTTTCTCGCCATGGCCGTCGACCTCGGCCGGCGCTGGATCATGCGCGAGAAAGCGGATCTCCTCATCTGGGGTGAGAGCGTAGCCTCGCCGCCGCCCGAGCCGGGTGCGGCGCCCGGCACGTCGTGGCGTTTGCGATTCCTCGGCGCGACGACGCCCGTTCCGCCCCAGGGCGCGACACTGTCGTCGCTCGAGCGGCTGGAAGTCCCGGCGTTTTTTGCGGCCGATGTCGGCGATCTGGTGTTTGGCGCGGTGATGGCCGCCGTCAACGTCGAAGCGCTCGAAGGATTGCGCTCCCGTGCAGCGCTGTTTGGGCCAACACTGAAGCGGGTCCGTCATGTCGCCGAGGGCGACATGCATGGGTCGGTCGCGGAATGCGCCACGGCGCAGGCGACATATGCGGCGATGTTGTTGCTCGACGGCGCGCGGTCGGGCGACGTCAGCACGCTCGAACGCGCGGTGTCGGTCTACCGCGGCGCGCTGATTCTCGGCGGCGATGCGTTTGCGCCGCACGAGCAGGCCATGATCAGCACCCACATTGCCGACGCGCTTCTCATGATCGCCGATCTCACCGGCGATCGTCGCCTCAATGACAAAACCGTCGCTTACTATCTCACGGCCTTGGGCATGGTGCGGAAGGACGTCTTCTCCGACGACTTCGCCGCGCTCAAGACGCGGCTCGGTGTCGCGTTGCAAGCCCTCGCGGAAGTCTCCGGCGAAACGCGCTTGCTCGACGAGGCGGCTGACTCGTTCAATGCCGCGACGGGGATCTGGACGCTGTCCGAGTCGCCCGCACGCTGGGCCGACATTCAGAACTCGATCGGCGGCCTGCTGATCACCATGGGCAAGCTGACGCGTCAGCCGAGCCTGTTCGACAAAGCGGTCGGCGTGTTCCTCAAGATCGCCGAGGTGATGGGCCGCACCCGCGCACCGCTGATCTGGGCGACGACGCTCGCCAACATCGGCGCGGCGTTGAAGGAAAAAGGCGTCGCGGTGAAAAGCCCGAGCTATCTCACCAAGGCGGCCGAGGCCTACGATCAGGCCGAACAGGTCTTCAACGAGCTCAACCTTGACGGCAACGCCAGGCTGGTCGAGAGTCAACGCGCTGAAGCCTTACGCTTTTAGCTCAAAAATAGGGTCGTACCCTATTTAATGCGATTCTTGACGAGATCGTCGACGAC
>VGEM01000537.1 GCA_016869315.1 Alphaproteobacteria bacterium
TCACGTCACCGGGCGGCGGCGGCACGGCCTGGCACAGGAAGATTTCGCGCAAGGCCTTACCGCGCAGTGTCGGCGAACTGCGGCCCGGGTGCGAGTGCAGCGCAACGAAGCTCGCCTGCGTCAGGATACCGGCACGAAGATCGCCGACGGGATACTCGTGCGGGGTCCAAGGTTCGGGCGCGCCGAGGGCCGCGACCTGCACCACCGGCACACCATACAGCGCGCCCAGCGTCGCCGTCAGGAAGGTCTTCCGTGTCGTGAACAGATCGCGGTAGTCGCCATGATCGCGCAGCAGAACGCCAACCACAGTGCGAAGCGTTTGCTCACCGGCATCCTTGGCTGACTGTCCGGTGAACTTGGGGTAGATCACATGATCCTTGCTGAGGCGGTCGAACTCGCTGAAGCGGAACATGTCGGAAAAGAAAGCGCGGACGCCCGCTTCGAGGCGCGGCGAAGCCAGCATCCGGTCGGCTTCGCGCGCAAATCCTTTCTTCGTATTCAACGCACCGCTGTCGGCGGCATCGAGTAGGGTTTGATCGGGCGGCGCGTTCCACAGGAAGAAGCTGAGCCGCGCCGCGGTCGTGTATGCATCAGTGCGGAATTGCCCCGACGCGTCAGGATCGGCAATCGCGACTTCCTGGCGAAACAGAAACGGCAGCGACACCAGCAGGTTGGCGAGACCGGTGCCGAGCCCAGCGTAGAAATCCTTAGACGCCGCTGCGGCGCTGCCGGCGACGCCGACCCATAATCCAATTTCGGCATCGGTCAGCGGCCGGCGATAGAGATGACGGCCCGCCATCTTGAAGAACTCGCGGGCGCAGGCGTCGTCGGCGCGGTCAGCGGCCACGGGCGTGCACGGAATCAAAGTGGCGCGGCGGGAGTCGGCGACCACTTGCGCCGCGACCAAACGTGCCGTGGCGTCATACTGTTCCAGACCGGCGGCGGTGACGTTCACCTGCCCGGTTCCGACCGCCAGCAAACCCTCGACGCGCTTATCGGGTTCGAACCGGCCGGCGACGTCGATACTGCGCCCGAACACATCGGCGATGGTTTCGCGATACTGCTCCGGCGTCAGCCGGCGCATGACCAACGTGCCAGCGGCATTGTCACTGGTCGCGGCCCTCGCGACGACGTCGGGGGTGCCGAAGCCGGTGATGAGACAGCTCGCGAGGACAAGCAATCTTGCACTCATCGGTGCGCCACCAACCCGTTGCCGGCTTCGCGCGGGATGACGAACGCCGGGACAAATTCGATCCGATACGCCGACGAGATGGCGCGCATTTCGCCGGTCTTGGGATCAGGGTCATAATCAGCGAGTTTTTTCATGGCGTAATAGAGTCCCGGCAGATCCATCGAATAGGTCAGCTCCGTGCCGGCGCCGAGCCCGGCGAAGGTGAAGAAGATCATCCAATACGGCCGGTAGCCGCCAAAATATCCCTTCAGGGACCGATCGGGCCCAAGGTCGACGCGGAGATGGGCTTGATGCATTTCGAAGGTCGGTGAAATGCTCGGGTCCGCCGTCATGACGTAGTGAAATGGCGTCGTTGTCACCAGCCGCCCGCCGGTGATCCTGCCCGTGGTGGCGGAATGCGAACGGGCATCGGGGTCGATGCGAAACGTCACGTCGGGCATCACTTCGCCGATGGCGTCGCGACGGACCGGCTCAAGGGCGCGATCGAATGTCACGGTGACATCGCCGTCGCGGTCGAGGTCGTCGCCCGTCACGGTCATCAGCCAGGCCGCCATCTTGTCGCGGCTCTGGTCCCAGTCGTTGGCGGGATGCCCGGGACGGTCGGGCAAACGCGTGCGGAACTGGTCCGAGCAGCCCATCGCCATGCGCAGGCGGTTGTCGATGCCCACCTCATTGGTATCAGGATCGACCGACGAGCGCGGATCGTCGGACACGACGCCGTCGAGATTGAAACCGTTGGCGTAACGCCCCTGGGCCAGGTAAATGTTCGGGTCTGGGGCCGCCCACGGATGAACCATGACGTCAGTCTCTTTGCCGTCGATGCGGCCGC
>VGEM01000538.1 GCA_016869315.1 Alphaproteobacteria bacterium
GGACGCCGAACGGCACTTTCAGCGCGCGATCGCCGCAAGCCCTCAATTCGCGCCGCTGCATTGGTCTCTTGGCGCTATCCTGCATGAACAGGGGCGCCTCACAGAAGCAGAGCAGGTTTATCGTCGCGCGATCGACCTTGGTCCCGACGAAGCTGATTCACACGCCAATCTCGGCGCGCTGTTGCGCGATGTCGGACGCCTTGATCACGCCGAGGCCGCGCTGCGCCGTGCGGTCGCGCTTGATCCCGGCCATTCGGGCGCGCGCGTCAATCTCGCCATGCTGTTGCTGTCAACAGGGCGATACCACGAAGGCTGGGCAAATTACGAAGCCCGCTCCGAAGCGCGCTTTGGCGATCGCACGTTTGTTCCTCCTGACCTTCCCTACCCGCAATGGCGGGGCGAGCCTCTCGGCGGAAAGTCGATCCTGGTTCTTCGTGAACAGGGCATTGGCGACGAGATTCAGTGCGCTCGTTTTGTCCAGGTGTTGCGCGCGCTGGGCGCGAGGACGATCACCCTCATGACCCGCGGGGCGTTGCTGGATTTGTTTTCGCAACTCGGCGCCGATCGCATGATCACCGAGGGCGACGTCACTCTTGAGCCACACGACTACTGGGCATTCTCATTTGGAATTGCCGCCGTCATCTGCACAAGCGAATCCGCGATCCCGGCAACCATCCCTTACCTGCGCGCAAGCCCCAATCGCGTGGCCGCGTGGAAACCCCGACTTCAAGACCAACGGCTCAAGGTCGGTATCGTGTGGAAGGGCGGAACACTGCATCGAAACGATCGATTTCGCTCTTTACCGGGGATCGACTCGCTCGCGCCGATTCTCGCGATTCCCAATGTAGCGTTCTTCAGCCTGCAAAAAGGAACGGATGAGACCGCGGCCTCGACGGCAAGCCACGTGATCGCAAACATCGGTCCCGAGCTCCATGACTTCGCCGACACCGCGGCGGTTGTGGCGCAGCTTGACCTCGTCATCACCGTCGACACGGCCGTCGCGCATCTTGCCGGCGCGCTTGGAACCAAGGTCTGGGTCATGGTGCCTGCGATCAATACCGATTGGCGTTGGCTTGTCGGGCGCGAGGATTCACCGTGGTATTCGGATGTCATGCGCGTTTTTCGCCAGACCGCGCCGGGAGATTGGTCTAACGTGATCACGCAGATTGCAGCTGAATTGGCCGCCTTGAGCAGGAGGGACGTTTCATGAGGAAGCATGGCAGGAAGCATGGTCTTGGCGTGTTCGCGTGGCTGGTGGCCGCCGCCGTGTCAGAGCCCAGTGCCCAAGCGGCCGAACCGACCGCCGAGTCCTGCGCGGCTCTCGCAGGACCCGCCCACGCAACTCACTTTGCGCAGCTCGTCGATGCCCCGGCGACAATCTTGAACGCCCGCGTCATCGCCGCCGAGCGGGATGTTCCGGAACACTGCCGTGTCGAAGCCCAAGTATCGCCAACGGTTGGAATTTTGGTGAAGCTGCCGACCAAAAGCTGGAACGAGAAATTCATCGAGACCGGATGCGGCGGGCCGTGCGGCCGTTACATGGTCGAGTTGTCGGAGCCTCCGCTCATCAAGGGATATGCGGTTGCCGTCAGCGATATGGGGCACAAGGGCAACGAATGGGGTTGGGCGTACAACAACATGCCGGCGCAGCTCGACTTCGGATTTCGCGCAACCCATGTCACCGCGATTGTCGGCACCGCCTTGGTCGAGGCCTATTACGGCAAAAAGCCGCGCAAGAAGTACTACGAAGGCTGCTCCACGGGTGGGCGCCAGGGCATGGTTTCGGCGCAACGTTTTCCGCGCGACTTCGACGGCATCATCGCCGGCGCGCCGGTATTAAATCAGACCGGCGTGCGTGCGTTGTTCCTTGTTTGGAGTGCACGCGCCAATCTGGGCCCCGAACGCAAGCCGATCCTCAGTCCCGATCATCTCACGCTGATCAGAGACGCGGTGATGGCGGCCTGTGATGCCAAAGACGGTTTACAGGACAATATTCTTCAAGACCCCCGCCGCT
>VGEM01000539.1 GCA_016869315.1 Alphaproteobacteria bacterium
TAAAACCTCTACTTACCGAAGCTTCGCGACAATCTCTTCAGCCGTATGCCTCTTTCCCATCGTGGTCCTCCTTCAAAAAAAACCATACCTCAGGATGGACCACTTCAAAGGGGGCACCTCAGTGAGTTCGGCGTAGCGGCACCCGGTGAGGATTGCGGCCTGGACCAAACGCCTGAATCCCTTCTCGCAGCGGTTCACCAGCCGCGCGCATTCCTCGGGCGAGAGGAACCGCACCACCGGTGCGCTGACATTCTCGAACGGCTTGACCCGCCGCCAGGTGTCATCCGAGGCGGCTTTGCCGTCGGCGAAGGCTTGGTTGAGCGCGGCCTTGAGGATGGTGAGCGTCCGGTTGGCGCTGGCCTGCCAGCGGCGCCACGTTGATGGACAAGCTGACCAACGTCGATCTGGCGATATCAACCCGCGCGCCTCGACACAAGTCGACGATCTCGAGAGCCGCCTGCAAACCACGATCGCGCTCTACAGCCAGGGCTGCATGCTGCTTCAGCCCGGCAGCCTGACAAGTGCGACGATTTCCGATGGGGCCTTTACGGCGGCCAAATTCGCCGACGGGTTCTCGGCCGCTGCGCGTGAGGGCTTCGCTGACGCGCTGCTCGGGCGCAACATGGCTGGCGGATCCAATACCGGCCGGACGGTAAGACAAGCGATGTTCCGTCTTCGCAACAAGTCGGCGATCGAGAATGGGACACTCTCGGTCTACGAGCCCAACGATGACACCGTCTCATGGTCGGCAGCAGTTGGAACTTCGGCGGGGAATCCCGTCACCAGCGTCGACCCCGATTAGAAGGCCCTGCTATCAATTAATGTTCGCCGCCGCGTGGCGACTGGCCCGCCCCGGTTATTCCGGGTTGGGCCTTTTTTATGTTTCTCGGTGGCCGCAAGGTAGGCAAGAAAGCGGGAATGTTGGGGCCTGAAAACGCCGATAATTAATGGGCCGGTTGACTTTCTCACCGTCGTGTAAGTTATTGTTTACATTGCCGATCCAGATAACCATTGGGAGCGCCAAGACCCCGACTGGCCATGTTCAATGACAGTCCAATCACCACACCTCGTTTCCATCGTCGTTCCCTGTTTCAACGAGGCACGTTCCCTGGGCGAACTGGTGGAGCGCGCCGGACGCGCTGTGTCGGCCTCGAGTCTGAGGTGCGAATTCGTCCTGGTCGACGACGGCAGCCACGACGACACTTGGTCCGCCATTTGCGGGCTGGGCGAACGCGATTCCTCGATCCGTGGCATTCGTCTTTCTCGCAATTTTGGTAAAGAAACCGCGTTATTGGCAGGGCTGGACGCAGCCCGCGGCGATGCCGTCGTATTGATTGACGCCGATTTGCAGCATCCGCCGGAATTGATCGCAACCTTCATCGAGAAGTGGCAGGCCGGGCACAACGTCGTTTATGCGGCGCGGCGCGACCGATCGGACGAAGAAAAGTTCCGGGCGCCGCTGACGCGGACGTTCTATCGCCTTTTCAACGCCTTGTCCGATGTCCGCATTCGCGAAGACGCCGGCGACTTCCGCTTGATCAGCCGGCGCGTCGTCGACGTAATCCTGCGGCTCCGCGAACGGACCCGATTCACCAAAGGCATCTTTGCCTGGGTCGGCTTCGACGCGCTTGCGGTTCCGTTCGATGTCGCGCCGCGACAACATGGCAAGACCTCGTTCACGCCACTGGGCCTGATCCGCTTTGCGTTTCACGGACTTGTGTCGTTCACCACGGCGCCGCTCAAACTCGGCATCGTCATCGGCGCCGTCAGCGCGATTGCCGCCCTGGCGCTGGGAGCCTTCTATCTCATTCGCACGATACTGATCGGGGTCGATGTCCCCGGCTACGCGTCCATCATTGTTTCTGTGCTGGCGCTCGGCAGTCTCACACTTTTGCAACTTGGATTGATTGGCCTCTACGTTGGCCGCATTTATGACGAAGTCAAAGGACGCCCGTCGTACGTCGTGCGTGACGAGATCGGCGCGACCCCCGGTCAACCGCCCCC
>VGEM01000540.1 GCA_016869315.1 Alphaproteobacteria bacterium
AATGGCCAGATCTTCATCGACATAGGCGAATTGACGCTGCGCCGGCTGCAGAAACTTCTCGCGCGGGACCGCGCCCATGGCGGCGATCACCGCCGGATCATTGACCTCATTGGGGCGCAATTGGCTCGCCACCATCTTGCGCCGCGCCAGTTCAAAGTCCATGGGAACCGCCTGAGCCGTTTTGCCCCTGAAATTAAGGCGTATTCTATACGCGGGGCGCGGGAATTTGACAACGCGATCAAGGCCAAGCTCGCCTTGACCCCTGATCGAGACCCTTTATATAACCCTGCCCTTCGGTCGGGGCCGAGTGGCAGAGTGGTGATGCAGCGGACTGCAAATCCGTGTACGTCGGTTCAATTCCGGCCTCGGCCTCCAGGGTTTTGCCTCATAGGGTTTGCCGCTACGGGTTTGATTGACGTTCAGGGATAGAACCCATCCCGCACTGGTCCGGCGTAGCTCAATGGTAGAGCATGCGGCTGTTAACCGCAGGGCTGCAGGTTCGAGTCCTGCCGCCGGAGCCAAATTCAAACATGGTCAAAATTTGTCATGGCGTTTACCCATCGACGGGATCATTCTCCCGTGCACGGATTAATTGATTCATTGGGCGAGGCCGTTTAGGTATTTGCGCTCATTGGGGATGTGTACATGAAGATGAAGTGGCGCCTTCTTCTCGGCGCGGCGGCTCTTGCGGTGCCGATCCAGACTTCGGCGGCACCGCTTCGTGCCGAATTGCAGGCACTGGTCGGTTCTCACCCATTGATCAAATCGGGCCAGGCGCAACTCAGCTCAGCCGACAAAGGCGTCGATGCGAGTCTTGGGCCACTACTTCCCAGCTTCGATCTCGCCGGCGGCGCCGGTTACGAGCGTGTTGAATCGCCGTCATTTGCAACGACACCGCAAGGCCGCTTCAGCGAGGATGCCGACAATTACAGCGCCACATTGAAGCAGAACGTTTGGGATGGCGGCTCTCGTTGGTCAGGTCGGTCGTCAGCCAAGATCCAGAAAGATATTGCCTCCTTCGGCCTAAAGAACACTCGCCAAACCATTTTGCTGGAAGGCGTCGTCGCCTATCTCGGCGTGCTGCGCCAGAAGGAACTCCTCGGGCTGTCCTCGCAAAATGCCGAGAATATTCGCCGCCAACTCAACCTTGAAGACGAGCGGGTTCGTCGTGGGTCGGGTATCGCGGTCGACGTGCTCCAGGCCAAGTCACGGTTGCAAATTTCGTTGGAGCGTTTGTCGGCCGTCAACGGTGCGCTTCAAGACGCCCAGAGCCGTTATTTGCAAGTGTTCGGCAAGGGCGCCGAAGTCGAGGACATGACGGCGCCATCGCGTCCTGCGGGCGCCCTGCCTGCCTCGCTCGACGAAGCGATTAACGTCGCGCTCGACGAGAATCCGACGGTCCTGTCGAGCTATCGACAAGTCGACTTGGCCGCGGAACGTCGCGACGGAATCGACGCGGAGTATCAGCCGACCGTCGACATCGTCTTGCTGCATAAGCGCGAAGCGGATTCCAACGGCACGCCCGGTACGCGCAAGGACTACTCCGCGAAAGTGCAGGCGACGTGGAATCTGTTCAATGGCATGGGCACGACCAATCGCTCGTCTGCCGCCGCGTTCGACTATGAAGCGCGGCAGTCGGACTACGCTCAGGCTCGTCGCAAGACCGAGGAGCAAGTACGCCTCGCCTGGCAATCGCTGAAGACCACCGAAGAACGCGTTGGCCTGCTCGACAATGCCGTCAACATCGCGGCGGAAGTGTTCGAAGCGCGCAAAACGTTGCGCGAGTCAGGCAAAGAGACGGTGATCAACGTGCTCGATGCCGAGAACGAAACCTTCACCGCGCGCATCAATCTGACCAGCGCGCAGTACGACCTCCAGATTGCGACTTATCAGATGTTGCAGGCGCTCGGCCGTTTGGAACTCGACACGGTTCCCTGAACTCTACTTCGACGTTGCAACGTAGACGCCATCCCACGCGGCACCGGGCGGATTGGCGCG
>VGEM01000541.1 GCA_016869315.1 Alphaproteobacteria bacterium
CAGGTCCGCCGCCACGCCCGACGCGTTGCAGCCGTTCTGCGTCGCGGCCAATGCTTCAGTGCCGTTGGTCATCGCGAGCCGGTAGCCGCTCTTGGCGACGGTTTCGGCCGCCGACAGGTCGGGGCTCACAAATGGCGTCCCGCCCGAGGGCGCGTTGCCGAGAATCAACAACGTCGACGCGTAGTAGCCATTACCGCAGGCGGAGCTGTACGCCTGCTGGCTGCTGTTCAAGACCCGAAGCGTGCCGATGGCCGACGACTCGTTGCCGTTCATCCGCGCCCGCAACAGCCCGGGCACGGCAATCGCCGCGATGATGCCGATGATGGCGACAACGATGAGCAGTTCGATGAGCGTGAAACCCGCATTCGTGCGTCGTTGCATAACGTAGAGCTGCACTTGTGCAAGATCGCAGCCGTCTGCGGCGCGTGAAATTCCGCGCACACACGCGCAGCCGCCAGCCGGCCGTGACAGTTCCTGTCATCTTATGACAAGGCCCGTCAACGTTATACTCTGCCAAATTCCTGGGGGGTCAGCGCCATGTTGTTTCGCACCGCCGCCGTCGTCGTCGTGGCCGGATCGCTGCTGGCCGCGCAGCCGCGTGAGCCGTTTTCCCTGGCCCTGACGGGCGACACCATCATCATGCAGCGCCTCTCGGTGTTCACCGAGCCGTCGCACACCCGCCTCTTTGATCTGATTCGTGGCGCCGACGCGGCCTTTACGAACCTGGAAACGCTGTTTCACGACTACGAAATGCCTCCCGCGCATCAGAGCGGCGGCACCTGGATGCGCACCGATCCGCCGATCGCGAAGGAGCTGGTGTGGGCCGGGTTCGACCTGGTGGCCCGAGCCAACAACCACGCCGGCGATTTCGGGCCCGAGGGCTCGGCGCTGACCAGCAAGTACGTGCGCGAGGCCGGCCTGGTGGAAGCGGGCGTGGGCAGCAGCCTCGCGGAAGCCCGTGAGGCCAGGTTCCTCGACACCGGCAAGGCGCGGGTGGCGTTGATTGCCGCGGCCTCCACGTTCCCGCCGCACTCGCGCGCCGGCAACAGCCGTGGCGACATGCCGGCCCGGCCCGGACTGAGCCCGCTGCGGTTCGACACCACCTATGTCATTACCGCCGAGCGCATGGCCGACCTGCGTCGCGTGGCGGCGGAGCTGTCCGGCAATCCGCCCGCCGCGGGCGATACCCTCGACTTCGGCGGGCGGCGCTACGTCGTCGGCGCCACGCCCGGCACGCGCACCGCGCCGCTCAAGGAGGATGTCGACGCCATCGCCCGTGTCGTCCGCAGCGCCGCCTCGCTCGCCGAGATCGTGATTGTGTCGCTGCATTGTCACGAGAGCGGCGCCACCCGGAGCGTGCCGGCCGACTTCATTCCGATGTTCGCGCGCGCCGTGATCGACGCCGGCGCCGACGTGTTCGTCGGCCACGGCCCGCACGTGCTGCGCGGCGTGGAGATCTACAAGGGCAAGCCGATTCTCTACAGCCTCTCGAACTTCATCTTCCAGAACGAGACGCTGTTACGGATGCCGTCCGACAGCTACGAGCAGTACGGCCTGGACGCCGACGTGGCGCAGCCGGGGGACTATCTCGACGCGCGCTACGACCGCGACCGGCGGAGCTTTCCGGCCGATCCGGAATACTGGGATTCGGTGGTGGCGATCACGAAGTGGGAGGGCGATCGGTTCGCCGAGCTGCAGTTGCACCCGATCACGCTCGGCTTCAAGGCGTCGCGCGCCGCGCGCGGACGTCCGCAACTGGCGTCTGGCGCCGATGCGGAGCGCATTCTCGGGGTAATGGCCGCGCGCTCGAAACCGTTCGGCGCGACGGTGACCGTGAAAAACGGCGTCGGATACGTGGAGGGCCTGAGGCCGTGAGGGTCCTGAGGGCTCGAGAGTCCTCAAGCCCTCAAGCCCTCAAATCGCTTTCAGCAGCGCGTTGACCTTGTTCGTGGCCTCCCACGCCAGGTCTTTGTCGTTCTTGCCGAAGTGAC
>VGEM01000542.1 GCA_016869315.1 Alphaproteobacteria bacterium
TTTCTGGTCACCGAGAAGATGCGCGGACTGAAATTGATCTCGGCCGACGGCAAGACCCAGACGACGGTGAGCGGCGCGCCGCGGGCGTACGCCGATGCCATGACGCTCGGCGGCCAGCCGATGGGTCTCGGCTGGTTGATGGACGTGGCGCTGCACCCGGACTACGCTAACAACGGTTGGATCACGCTGGCGTTCGGCGACCGCTGCTCGGATTGCAACGCCGACAGCCGCAAGACCGGCCGGCCGGTGTCGATGGTCAAGCTGGTGCGCGGGCAGCTGCAGGGCGCGGCGTGGGTCGATCAGCAGACCATCTGGCAGGCGGATATCGAAACCTACAACGGCATGTTCGAGATCGCTGCCGGCGGGCGCATCGCGTTCGATCGCGCCGGTCATGTGTTCCTCAGCATCGGCATGAAGGGCCCGACCGAGATCGACGGCTTTCAGAACCTCGATCAGCCCTATGGAAAAATTCTCAGGCTGATGGATGACGGCCGCGTGCCGCCGGACAATCCGTTCGTGGGGCAGGCCGGCACGTTGCCCGAGATCTGGAGCTACGGTCACCGCAGCCCGCAGGGCCTCGAGGTCGAGCCCGCGACCGGCCAGCCGTGGGGCACCGAAATGGGCCCGCGTGGCGGCGATGAGGTGAACCTGCTCAAACCCGGGCGCAACTACGGCTGGCCGCTGATGTCGAAGGGCGTCAACTACGACGGCCGGCCGCTCGACAATGCCGCCAAGCTCGGGATCACGTTCGATCCCGCGGCCATCGAACAGCCGGTCCTCGATCTGACGCCGTCGCCGGCGGTGTCGAGTTTCGTGTTTTATCAGGGCGACGAGTTCCCGGCGTGGCGCGGCAGCATGATCGTCGGCACGTTGCGCGCGTCCGATCTGATGCGGATCGAGGTCAAAGACGGCCGCATCGTCGCCACCGAGACGCTGATCGAAGACCTCGCGCGCATCCGCGACGTGGCGCTGGGCCCGCAGGGCGAGCTGTACCTGCTGCTGGAACACGACAGCGGGAGCAGGGTGGTGCGGGTGGTGGCGTTTTAGCCGAACAATCGTCGCTCACACGGGCGGCACTTGTATAATTCGGGGACATACACCTAATTCCGCACGTCGCCCGTTGGCGGATTGGGACGCGGGGTGCACACTTAAACTTAGTTAGGCGTATGTCCCCGAAATCCCCTGCAGCTCCCATTGTTTCTCCGGTATTGGCCTTCGTCGGAGCTGGTGCTGGTGGTTATTTTGGTTATGAAGGCGGTGGAAGTGCATATAGCGCAACAGGTACAATGTTACTTGTTCATCCATGGGATGTTAGCAATGAAGGTTCTTGTTTCTGAAATGGGGATCAAATACAGGCCTTGGCTATTCTCTCGATGCTTCAAATGGAACGAGATTGACGAAATCGGCGCGGCACGAATTGGGCACATTACCTTCGACGAGGACTATCTCATTCTTCAGAAGGGCGCAGATCATGTCGCGGTCGGTGAGACGAACGACTCATTCAATGCGCTTGAGGCGGCAATCTTTAGTCGATTTCCAGATTTCCCGAAGAATTGGCGAGACAAATTGGGCGAGGCGGGCTTTGATTCGCCGGTTTCACTTTTCCGGATTCAGCGAGTTCCGTATACTCCGGCCTAATAATTCGGGGACATACACTTAATTCCGCACCTCGTCGCGTGGCGGGCTGGGGCGCGGGATGCACACGTAACCCCAATTAAGTCTATGTCCCCGAAAATCAATGTCCCCGAAACTCACTCCCCCGAAACTCATCGCAGGTCGTTCAAGGCGTCAAAGCCTCGTACAGCCAGATTTGTTCGTCGGCCTTGTCCTCGGACCGGCTCTGACCCGCAACCACATAGCCGCCGTCGATGGCGGTGATCGCCCGCGCTTGCTCGGAGCGTGGGCCGCCGTGTCGACGGGTCGTGTTCACCGCGCCCGCAGCATCGAAGGCGATAACAAGGGCGTCGAACGGACCCCTGAGCCGATC
>VGEM01000543.1 GCA_016869315.1 Alphaproteobacteria bacterium
GGCACCTCGCCCTCGAACGGGCAACCGAACGATGCGCCAATGGTGACCGAGCTTTTGACACCTTCCTTCTTCGCCAATGCCCCAACCTCTTGCCAGGCTTTGACCGTCTCCATCGAGGTCATGCCCTGGTTTTTGGTGGCAAACGTGTCGGTCGCAACGACCGCGTAGCCAACTTCATCGACCCCCGCGGCACGCGCCCGCTCATAGCCTTTCATATTCAGAATCAGGCCGATGTAGGACGCCCGCCCATCGCGCGGCACCTGCTTCAACACATCCTCGGCGTCAGCCATTTGCGGCACGCGCTTGGGATTGACGAAACTGGCCACTTCAAGCCGGGTCAATCCCGCATCCACCGAGCGCTTGATGAACTCGACCTTTTCGGCGGTCGGCATGATCTTTGGCTCGCTCTGCAGGCCATCACGCGGACCGACTTCGACCAATGTGACTTTCTTGTTCATGTGTGTGATCCCAAACTGAAGCCCTTACAGGGATTGTAGTTCGCAAAGGGTGGCACGCAAGCGACGGCCCGAAGCCACCTGCTTGCCAGGTTGGCCTTGGCGACGGTATAGCCCGTGCATGAAAACGCCCGCGGCGCGGGCAACTGAACCTCTAAGGAGTTGGGTGCCATGGCTGGTGAAAACGGACCTTTGACAGGCCTTCGCATGATCGAGATGGGCCAGCTCCTGGCCGGCCCGTTCTGCGGCCAGCTGATGGGCGATTTCGGGTGTGAAGTCATCAAGATCGAACAACCAACCCAGGGCGACCCGATGCGCGACTGGGGTCGTGAAAAGATCAACGGCAAGTCGTTGTGGTGGCCGGTGCTGTCCCGCAACAAGAAGTGCATCACCTTGAATGCGCGGGTACCTGAAGGTCAGGCGCTGATCAATAAGTTGGTCGCCAAGTCCGATTTCCTTCTCGAGAATTTCCGGCCCGGCACGCTCGAGAAATGGAATCTCGGGTACGACAATCTGTCGAAGATCAACCCGGGACTGATCATGATCCGCGTGTCGGGTTACGGGCAAACGGGACCCTCGTCGCACAAGGCGGGTTACGCCGCTGTCGGCGAAGCCATGGGCGGATTGCGTTATGTCGTCGGCGATCCCTCGACCCCGCCAAGCCGGGTCGGCATTTCGCTCGGCGATACGATCACGGCAACTTACGCCTGCATGGGCGCGCTGATGGCCCTGCATCACAGGCACATCACCGGCAAGGGTCAAGTGGTCGATTCCGCCATCTATGAATCCGTGCTGCAGCTGATGGAGTCACTCGTCTCCGAGTACGACAAAACCGGCCTGATCCGCGAGAGGACCGGCTCGATCCTGCCGAACGTCGCCCCGTCGAACGTTTACCCGGCCAAGGACGGAAACTTTCTGATCGCCGCCAACCAGGACACGGTCTTCCGGCGCCTGGCGGAAGCGATGGGGCGGGCAGAGCTTGGCACCGACCCGAGGTACGCCACCCACGTCGCGCGCGGCGAGCGCCAAAAGGAACTCGACGACTTGATCGGCGAATGGACCAAGACCAAGACGGTGAAGGAACTCGAAGCGCTGATGGACAAGGCCGGCGTGCCGTCGGGCTTGATCTACCGGGCGCCTGAAATGCTCGAAGACGCACACTTCAAGGCGCGGGAAGCAATCATCGAAGTTGTCGATAAGACGATCGGCAAGATAAAGATGCAGAGCACGTTCCCGAAACTGTCCAGCACGCCAGGCAAAGTCCGATGGACTGGGCCGGAATTCGGCGAGCACAATGACGACGTCTACAAGGGTCTGCTCGGCTTGGATGACGCGACCATCAAAGACTACCGCGCTCGCGGAGTCATATAGCGAGCCTGAATTCGCAATCATAAATTCGTTGAGCACTTCCAACGACTTGCCCGCGTGAGTCGGGCAAAGTTCGCTTAAGGTTGAATTTATTTTGGCCGTCTACTCGACGCCATCACCGACCCTGTTAATATCAACCCACGCGGTGACTGACTTTC
>VGEM01000544.1 GCA_016869315.1 Alphaproteobacteria bacterium
GGTTTTTCGACCAACAACGTACACTCATCGCAGGCATTGAAGGAGCCCCCCATGAATCGATTGACCCAAGTCGTACTCACCGCCGGATTATTCACAGCGGCCCAGGTTCACGCCGTCGAACCAATGTGCGCGAATGCCGAGCAAAAAGCCAAGGTCGTCGCTCACTTCAAGTCGTCCAATCCTGGCATTGTCACCGCAGCCTCGGCGCGCACCCTCGAACTCTCCGAGGAAATCGTGGCAAGCGCGTCGCCAGTGGAGATCGCATTCGGCGTCAAGGGATCGGCGTTTCAGCAGACCTGGGAAACGCTACCGGCATGGGGCGACACGTTCTTCCTGATCATGAAAGAGGGCCACGTGTTTGAGTTGGAAACCAAGATCATGCCGGGCAAACCCTCGGCGCGCAGTAGTTTCTACAACATCGAACCAGGCGCGCCCTTGAGCGGACATCTTCGCGGCGATCTCATTACCTCGATCTATGCCTTCGACACGCCGCAACGCGGCGAGACCGTACGTGGCGTGGTGTTCTACGGCCCGACCGGGGAATCGATGTTTGCCGCAGTCGTCCGCGATGAGTCGCCAGAGGAGCAAAAGGCCGCGTACGCCAAGACCCGCGCGCTGATGGAGACTTTGCCGAAGGCTTGTCCTTAAGGACGCGGCGCCGAGGACCCGTGCCGGGCGGCCAGAGGAACCGACATCCGGTCAATGTAGGCGATGCCGATCGCCGACAGAATAAACGTGACATGGATGATGGTCTGCCACATGACCCCGGCCTCGGTGTACGTGCCGCCGGGCGCCCCGAGCGCGCCGGCCTCGATGAATGTCTTGAGCAGATGAATCGATGAGATTCCGATAATCGCCATCGCCAGCTTGACCTTGAGAATTCCGGCGTTGACGTGGCCCAGCCATTCCGGCTGGTCGGGATGACCTTGGAGGCGGAGCCGCGACACAAACGTCTCGTACCCGCCGACGATGACCATGATCAGCAAATTCGAGATCATCACCACGTCGATGAGGCCAAGCACGACCAGCATGATGTCCTGCTCGCCAAATTGCGTGGCGTTCGTCACCAGGTGCCAAAGCTCTTTGATGAACAACACCACATAGACGGCTTGAGCGACGATGAGACCGAGGTAGAGCGGCAGCTGCAGCCAACGAGATGCAAAAATCAGGGCAGGCAATGGACGGAGGGGCATGGTGCTGGTGCCGGACATTGGCATACCTCAGTTGATATCGGCGAAACGAGACTTGCAGTTAAGTCCTATCGCTCCTGAGTCAAGCGCTGCGTCGAGGATTAAACGTGGTGATGGCCGGCGTCACAGCGTTGAGGCGCGTCGAGGGTCTGGCCTGGCTCGACGAGGCCGCCCGCTGACGTCCTAGCCAATCGCTACCGGCGCCGCCTTTGCGACCCGATCAAGCTCAACCAGCGTCTTTAATATCCCAGATAACTCACTGAGAATAATCATATTTGGTCCGTCACTTGGCGCCTTGTCCGGGTCTGGGTGCGTTTCCATGAACACGCCTGCGACACCGACGGCGACAGCGGCGCGAGCGATAACAGGGGCAAGACGACGATCCCCGCCGGTCGATGTCCCCTGCCCGCCAGGTTGCTGCACGGAATGGGTGGCGTCGATCACCACGGGATAGCCGGTCTCGGCCATTTCCGGCAGGCCGCACATGTCGGTGACCAGCGCGTTATATCCAAAAGACGCACCGCGTTCGGTGAGAAGAATGCGCTCGTTCCCGGTCGACGCCACTTTGTCGGCGACGTTCTTCATGTCCCACGGCGCCAGGAACTGACCTTTTTTGACATTGACGGCGGCCTTGGTTTGCCCGGCGGCCAGAAGCAAATCGGTCTGGCGGCACAGGAACGCAGGGATCTGAAGCACATCGACCACTTCGGCCGCGGCGGCGCACTGATCGATCTCGTGAACGTC
>VGEM01000545.1 GCA_016869315.1 Alphaproteobacteria bacterium
TACCGGGGCGGCGCGTTTGTCGCCCAGCATGGTTCATGGAACCGTGACCCTCAGGCCGGCTATCGGGTCATTCATGTCGCCTTCAAAGACGGCAAGCCGGTCGGCATGCCGAGGGATATTCTCACCGGTTTCCTGAATGCGGCCGGCGAGGCCGAGGGCCGGCCGGTGAGCGTGATCGAAGACAAGGCCGGCGCCCTCCTGGTGTCGGACGACGTCGGCAATGTCGTGTGGCGGGTGACGAGGAGGTAAACCACCTCGAATTCCCGCTGTCCGCGTTGCTGTTGCCCTGCTGCAACACACTTAATTATGGTCAGCAAAAGTCAACCTAATCTGTTGGCGGCGTTCATACATCTGCTATTGTTCGCACCGTCTTAGGGGGTAGGGGCTTGTGTCGATCGTCGAGGTCGACGTGGTGGCTCCATCTTCCGCATAGCCATAACATGTGGGGAGGACCTGATGTCTTTTTATCGTTTTGGTTTGATGGCGACGGCGGCGGTGTTCGCGGCTGGCGGCGCGATGGCGCAGCAGCAAGAAGCACAAGTCGGCGGCATTGAAGAAATCGTCGTCACCGCCCGTCAGCGGTCGGAAAGCCTCCAGGAAATTCCCCTCGCGATCGCAGCCTTCTCGGCGGCCGATATCCAAAAGGCCGGCTTCACCAACCTCGGCGACATCGCGTTGCAATCGTCGGGCATCCAGTTCAACCCGAACATGTCGGGCGCGGCGCCGGGACGCTTCAACTCGGTCATTCGTATCCGCGGCGTCAACGTGCTGAGCCCGCTGCCGCACCTGCAGGCGACCTCGCTGTTCGTCGACGGCGTGTACTCACTCGGCGGTGCGCAGGTTCTGCCGATCACCGATCTGGAACGCGTCGAAATCATCAAGGGCCCGCAGTCGGCATTCTTCGGCCGCAACACCTTCGCCGGCGCCATCAATTACATCACCAAGAACCCACAGCTTGACGAGTACGAAGGCCGCATCGATTTCAACGGCGCGACCTACAATTCGTACGAGACCAACGTCCAGCACACCGGCCCGATCGTCCAGGACAAGCTGGGCTATCTCGTCAACGTCCGGCTCTACAACAAGGGCGCGCAATGGACGGCGACCGACGGCGGCAAGCTGGGCAAGCAGGTGTCCGAATCCGCGTCGTTGGCGCTGTATGCCGAACCGGTCGACAGCTTCACGCTGAAGCTTCGTGCCTTCTATCAGGAAGACGACGACGGCCCGCCGGCGGAAGGCTTCCTACGCACGCGCGGTTCGCTTGGCCTCGGCACCGACAGCTGCGACGGCAAGTCGTTCCCGGGCGTTGTCAATGCGCTGAACGCGCCGGGCGGCGCGGTCGGCGGCACCCAGGTGACGCTGCGTCCCGCCAATTTTGTTTGCGGCGCGGTGCCGAAGCTCGGCAGCACGTCGGCGATCAAGATCAGCACCAACACCAGTCTGCGTCCGGCGATCTTCAGCCGCGTCCGGCCGGTGTTCAACGGCGAAGTCGGCAACACGCTCTCGGCGCCGACAGCAAGCCCCAATTTCCTGATTCAGCAGTTCCTCCTGCGCAAGTTCATCCCGGGCGTTCCGACGCTGGACGGCTTCGGCATGCGCCGCAACACCGAACGCTATTCGCTGAACTCGACGTATGAGTTCGGCGGCGGATACGTGGCGACGCTGACCGCCGGTTACAACAAGACGGCCTCGAACTGGCTGCGCGACTACGACCAACACGATGTCGAAAGCTGGTATTCGGCCGACCCGCAAACCGGAAAGGACCGCAGCGCTGAATTGCGCCTGGCCTCGCCTGGCGAGGAGCGTTTCCGTTGGATCGGTGGCGCCACCTACTACAAACAAACGTTCGTCACCAGCGGCGCCGGCGGCCTTGTCATCAGCGCGTGCGCCGCCGACCCGACCTGCGCCGTCGGCCCCGGCAACTTCGGCCTG
>VGEM01000546.1 GCA_016869315.1 Alphaproteobacteria bacterium
CCTCGGCGGCGACGTCGCATTGGATCAGCTTGGCGTCGGCGCGAAAGCGCGGCGGCAGACCGTATCCCAGGCGCTGGGTCAGCCGTGCGCCCACCGCCAGCACCACGTCGGCCTCCTTGGCCGCGACCTGCGCCAGCGACCACGGAAATCCGTATTCCATGTCTTCGGCGACGGCGCCGCGCCCCAACGCATGACCCAACACCGGAATATTCTGCGCCCGCGCAAGTTCCGTCAGCGCCGGGCCCGCGCCCGAATGCGCCGCGCCGCTGCCGGCGATGATCAGCGGCGTCCTGGCGTTCTTGATCAGCTCGGCGGCGGCGGCGATCGCCTCGCGTGAGGCTTCCGACGCCGGCGCGTTCAAGCGGCGCGGTACCAGGTCGATGGCGCCTTCGATCAGCGCGCTCTCGATGTTCTGCGGCACGCCCAGCACCGCCACACCCGGCCGGCCGGACGCGGCCTGAAACAACGCCGCGTGCACGAACTCGGCGAGCCGCGAGGCTTCCGGCACGGTGCGCGCCCACTTCACGAACGGCTTCACCATATCCAGGCCGTCGTTGGTTTCTTCACCCGCCGATTCGCGGCTGCTCGCCGTATGCAGCGTGACGAACAGCACCACTGGCGAACACGCCAGCTGCGCCGTGCGCAACCCGCCGATCGCATTGGGCAGGCCTTGGTAGCCGACGATCATCGCGATGCCCGGCTTGCCGGTGACCCGCGCATAGCCGTCCGCCGACCCAATGGTCCCGGTCTCGTGCCGGCCCGAGATCACCGCAACGCCGTCATCCGCGAAAGCATACAGCGCCGGCGCATGAGCCGCGCCCGCGAGGCAAAACACCGACGTGATGCCGTAGCCCTGCAAGATGCGGCTGATAACCTGACCGCCGGTGATGGAGTTTTTCTGGGACATAGGAGGAACTTTGCGCCAAACCGGGCCCCCACCATCCCGGTCGGCAGGGCTTCGTCAAGCCGCCGCGCCCCGCATTCTCGAATCGGCCTGCAAATCGAGAGAAACCTCTTCTTGGCAGAGGTCGCCACGAAGCGGCGGGTGAGGGAATTTGTTTGCGGCATCAAAACAGCGCCCCTCATCCCGGCCTTCTCCCTCTGGGAGAAGGAGGAGCTTACGTACCTGGTCCATAAGCGTTCAGCGTAATCTCCACACTTTTTGCGGAGATGATGCGGAGGTTAGAACCCGCAGGACCCGGCCGAAGCGCGGATGCAGTCACCACCAGCCGTGGCCCCGGCTCGGTCCCGGACGTACACTTGCCCTTATGTCCCAGATGTCCCATCTCCTCGGCATGTTTAAGCCCGCTATCCTCTGTTTTGTCGCGATCTCGGCCGCCGCCATGGCCGCGCCCGACCCCGCCGTGCCCGATCCGGTCATGAGTGGCCCGCCGATCGCCTTTGTCGCCATCCTTCATGCCGACAACCAGTCGGCCACCACCGAAAGCCCGGGTTCGGGCAGGGTCGACTTTTTGCTCGACCGGCCGACCACGCGGCTGAGCTGGAAGGCCACATTCAAGGACACCACCACGCCCGTGACCGGCGCCCACATCCATGGGCCGCAGCGGCCCGGGGTCAACGCCGGCATCATGTTCGACATGGCCCCGTCCGGATTGGGGAAATTGCCGCTCGAAGGCTCGGTCGTGCTGAGCGACGCCCAGCTGGAACACCTGATGTCGGGCCGGACCTATGTTAATATTCATACCACCCGATACCCGGAGGGCGAGCTGCGCGGCCAAATCGACCGCGTACCCCCTGCCGAAGCCCTGACTAATTGAACGACCACTTGAGCGAGGCTCACATGTCCCGCACCGCACTGCTAGCGACCCTCGTTCTCGCGAGCCCCACCCTCGCCGCCGAAAAGAAGACCATCGCCTATGCCATCGCCAACTGGGACACCGCCGTTTACGAGACCAAGTA
>VGEM01000547.1 GCA_016869315.1 Alphaproteobacteria bacterium
GTGGCGGGCTCTGTGGCGCCATCCAGATGGAACGCACCGACGACGCCTTGATCCGCGGTTACGCGGTCGCGCATACCGACATGGGGCACGGCGGCGAGGATTTGAAATTTGCCGACGACCCGCAATTGCTCGAGGACTTCGCCCATCGGTCGACCCACGTGGCGACGGTGCTGCTCAAGGCGGTGGCGAAGGCGCATTACGGCCGTGCCCCGTCCAAGTCCTACTTTCGCGGGTGCTCTACCGGCGGCCGGCAGGGCCTGACGGCGGCGCTGCTCTATCCCGGCGACTACGACGCCATCGCCGCCATGGCGCCGGCCTCGGGGCCGGCGGTGCCCAACATCGCCTGGGCGCTCAAGTCGAATTCGCGCGCCGACGGATCGAGCATCCTCGACGATACGGCGCTCGATGTTCTGCACGCCGGCGTGCTAGCGGCCTGCGACATGGACGACGGCGTCAAGGACGGCATCGTCGGCGATCCGCCGTCATGCGGATTTGAGCCTGCGAGCCTGGCGTGCACCACGGCGCCGGCGGGCGCATGTCTGAGCGCCGAGCAGGTGTCGGCCGCCGCCGCGATCTATCGCGGCAATGGCTTCAGCGTTGGTTTCAGCCGCGGCGGCGAGTTGGGCTGGAAGCGCGGTCTGGTGCGACGCGGCGACAAGCCGCCCGGCTTCGACGGCGTGGCGCGGAATTATCTCCGCCGCTTCACGGGGCCCGATGCACCCAAGACCCTGGCCGAGCTCGACTTCGCCAAACATCCGGTGAAGCTGGAAGCGGTCGATCAACTGCCGAGCTACGGCGCTAACGGCAAAGCACTGGCGGCATTCCGCGACGCCGGCGGAAAGTTGTTGCTGAGCCACGCCTGGGCCGACGATTCGCTGACCACGGCGACCGCCGTCGACGTTTACGCCGCGCATGAGAAAGCCTTTGGCGGCCAGGCGGCGCTTGATCCGTTCTTCAGGCTTTTTGTGATCCCCGGCATGTTCCACTGCCGCGGCGGTGCGGGGCCCGACGCCGTGGATCTGCTGACTGCTATGGAACAATGGGCGGAGGCCGGCCACGCGCCCGAGCGGCTGATCGCCTACAAACCGAAAGAGATGAAGTCGTATCCCGGCGAGTACCGTTTTCCGATGACGCCGGCCCTCGTCGCGTTTTCGCGGCCGGTGTTTCCGTTCCCGGCGGCCGCGAAGTATGCTGGGCAGGGCGACCCTAATGACGCAGTCGCCTGGGTGAGAAAATGAACCGCCGCACATTCTTCGGATTGGGTTTGGCGCCGTGGTGCGCCGCCGCGGCGACCGCCGCTGATATTGCCTCGCTCACGGACCCGCGAAATCGATTGGCGGTCTACGCCCGCATGCGCGGCAACGGTGTCGGCGGGCCAAAAGGAATTTGGTGGATTGCCGGCACCATCTACGCCAAGCAGACCGACGAAATGGTGCGGCCGCTGATCGGCATGGCCGGCGTCAGTATCAATCACATTGTCGGCGGCGAAAACGGCGGCATCGTGCAAACCATGGAGGAAGCCGGCTACTTCAGCGACCTCGTCACTGGCGACATCGTCGATGAGTGGCGCAATCCTCTCACCGGCGACATGCGCAGGCCCGAACCCTATCGCATGACGGTGACGCAAATCATCCGCGCGGACGGCGCGGTCGAACGGCCGCCGAACCCCAGGTTCCCGATGGAAGTGACCGGAGGGCTGTCTTCCGTCCAGGTGTATGGTGATGTCGCCTGGATCGAGGAAAATACCTCGGCGCGCGTGCCGCTGCTGGGGCCGAGCGCGCCCGGCCGTCCACCCGAAATCGTTCCTGGCCGCACACGGGTGATCGACAACCTGGCAACCTTCCAATGCCGCGTCGCCGATCTGCTGGCGCCGGAAGGAACGTTCGTCCCGTCGACCCTGGCTT
>VGEM01000548.1 GCA_016869315.1 Alphaproteobacteria bacterium
CGATTCCCGATCCGACCGACGGGGCGCTTTGGTATCACGCCGACTTTACCCAACCGGCGTGGTCGGACGGATACGAGTCGACCACCGTGATCGGCACGCACGTGTTCTATCGCGAAGCGCGCAAGGGCGCCGATAACGCCGACCGCAAACCGTTCGTCGAGCGCCTCAATGCGTTTGCCGAATGGATTGGCGAACGGGCGCGCACCAAGGCGTTGGCCCAGCGTTAAGCGGCAACGCATACCTTCCAACGCACCATCGGATCAAATTGCGCACTCGTGCGAGCAGCACCTGATGGTGCTCGCTGATACTGGGCGGCGAAACCGAATTCACCAAAGTAACTCCGCAGTGCGATGCCTGCCGAGCCGCAGCGGTATTAGAATTTCCGAACAAGAACCGTATTAGAGGCTATGCTCCTGGCATTGTCTTGCCGAGCGGTAAGTTTCACAGGACAGGGTTGCCTTTATGACGTCGACATTTGTCTACGAGCTCGCTCGTGTAGGGTTCGTTTTGATCAGGAAGTTTCTCGAAGAGAATTTGGTCCGCGACCTGCTGGCCGTGGTGGATGGGCTCGAACCCCACTTTCTCGGGCTGAAGGACGCGCAACCTCTTGTCCAAGGTCGGAATGGATTCACCCATTACCTCGACCTCAAGACGGCAGCGAGCATCTCGCACTTTTCCAATCCCGGGCTCAATCTTGTGATCGACGACTTTCTCAGCGCTGCGCCGGTGTTCTCGAAGCTCGTCAATCATGCGCCAACAATGGAAATTGTCGCTGCGCTGGCATTGCCGCCCGTGACAATCACCAGCGCCGAACTAAGGTATCGATACAAGAACAGCATGACCGGATCTCATATGGGTGGCCCTATCGACGGTCGATCCGCTTTCAGATACGTCGGCAGTCATATGAAGGACTCCGGGGGCGGCGGACTCAAGATGCGCGAAATCGATCTCGTCAATGTCAGAGTTGTTTACGCATTCACCCGATCCCACTCGAGAACGGGCCGTTGTCGGTGGTTCCCGGAACGCACAAGAGTAATTTCTTTAGCCCGTATAAGAGCAATGACCCACACCTCGAACCCGGCATGGTCGGGGTTCAAATGGAAGCCGGAGACGTTCTCATATTCACCGAAAATCTCCGTCATGGCGGCTTTCGCAATCTACTCGACACGCCACGCCGCACGCTCCACTTCGTTAATAGTCAGGAGTGGGCGGGCTCGATCAGTCCGGCGCATTACAACGGACCGATGCGATTTCGGCGAGAGACGTGGGATGCTTTTGATGCCGCGCAACGCGCGATGTTTCCGAATGCACAGCTCATCGATTAGGCGGAAAGTTACGCGGCGATGGCGATCACACGACATTTGGCGAAACTCTTGCTTCGGGAACACCGGCACCGACCCATCACCGGATCCGTTTTGCTCCTGGCGCGCCCGACTGTTTTCTTGACGCCGGAACAGGCCATCGCGCTGGTTCGGAGTGAAGGGATTACCCCTCGAAAGGGCGCGAAGATCGAAACCGACAGGTACACCGCTCGCGGCAGGGCCCTTGGCTATATCTCGGATGAGTCTTTCCTTTCGCTCTTCAGTGACGCCGCTGTCGAAGTTCTCGATTTCACCGGCTACCAAGGCGCGACGATCATTCATGATCTATGCGCGCCGATGCCGGCGGCGTTGCTCGGAAAGTTCGATTTTATTTACAACGGCAGCGTGCTCGACAACTTGTTCGACAGCGCTGCGGCCATGGACAATATCACGCGACCCCTGGCGCCAAGCGGCGTTGCATTCCACTACGAAGGCGCTCGACATTTTGGGTGGGCCTACGCCGAGTTTCCGCCGGAATGGTTTTTTGACTATGCCGCGATCAATAAGTTCGACGATTGCAAGAT
>VGEM01000549.1 GCA_016869315.1 Alphaproteobacteria bacterium
GCCGCGATGCCCAAATGGCCGGCCTGCTCGATGCCGGCTTCAACCGACCACCATCGGGCGGACGCGCCATGCAGACGGCGCGCGCCGATGCCGTACCCGCCCAAGAGCGCCAGCCGCGCGGCTTCTTGATCCCGTCCGCCGAGGCGTCAACTCTCGAAGCCCTGACCGCCACGTCGTCCTTGGCGTTCGACGACGGCGACGAACCAACCATCATCGTCTCGGGATCGGGCACCTTGGCACCGCCGCGCAGCACCGCGAAAGCCACGCCCGCCGCCCCACCGGCCGAGCCAATGCCCGCCGATCGTCAATGGGGCATTCAGGTCGGCGCCTTCTACTCGGCCGAACCGGCCCGTCAAGCCGCCGAGGAAGGCATGCGCGATGTCGGCCGCCGTGCGCCGGGCGCCAAGCCCATCGTCGCGGCGGCCGACCCGAGCGCCGGCAAGCGGCTCTACCGGGCGCGGCTGATCGGCTTGTCGGAGAGCCAGGCGCGCCAAGCTTGCGCCGCGTTGGCCAAGAAAAAGAAAACCTGCATGCCCGTGACCCCGGCCGAAACCATGAAGCAGCTCGCACAGTTCAACTAGCCTGGATTTCTCACAGGATCGAGCGATGATGGCGCAGGGATTCGAGCTGCCAGAGATTTAGAGGGTCGCCGCCAATACCGGGTGTATTGGCAAGGCCCGAGAAAGCGCTGGCGGGTCAAAGACCAAGCCAGCGCGCATCGGAACTGTGAGAAATCCGGATTAGCTGCCGTGCCGCGAATAACAAGCGAGCTCGAGGTTACTTAGGCAATTTTTTTTCGCGCCGGACATCACCGCCGTGCGACGGGCTTGGCGGCCGTGACCATCGGCTTCGAGGCCTCCATCACCTGATTCCTCAGCCATACCAAGCCTGGATCGTCATCGGAGCGTCGGTGCCAGGTCATCAAATAGGGATGATCCGGCACCGCCAATGGCAGCTTGAACAAGATCAGTCCCTGTAGTTGACCCCGCAAGGCCAGGCGCGAGGGGAGCGACATGATCAGATCGGTGCCGTGAAGCGAGGCGATACTGGACGCAAAGTTCGGCGTGATCATCGCGACCCGCCGCGTCTTGCCGAGCTCGGCAAGGTTCGCGTCGATCAGGCTCCGTAGCGGATTGCGGAATGTCACCGCCACGTGCGGAAAGTCCAGGTAGTCTTTCAGCGTCAGCCGACCTTGACCGGCCGCGATCGCCAGGGGATGTCGCTCACAGATGAGGCCGACGAAGTGCTCGCGAAACAATTCGCGCGACATGAAAGGGCCATCGGGGTGGGCCACGCCGACAAACGCAAGATCGATCTCCCCCCGCTCCAAGCGCGACATGATGTCCCCGTCAACCGAGGCGACATCGATGCCAGCCAAAGGCGCCGCCGCGCGAATCCTGCCGACCACGCCGGGGATCAAGGTCATCATCGCATAGTCGCTGGCCGCAAACCGAGACACGCGAATTGTCGTCGCCGGGTCAAAGCGTTCGGTCGTCAACACGCGACCGACCGCGTCACGGTTGATCGCGACATCGGATTTACAGCTCTGGGCCCGCGGCGTGAGCACCAGGCCGTCACGCCCGTGCAAGAACAATGGATCCCCCATCAGTGCGCGCAGGCGCTTGAGCGCGTGACTGACTGCTGGCTGGCTGAGCGAAAGTCTCTTGGCCGCGGCTGTCGCGGAGCGGGTCCTCGCCACGGCATCGAACACCACGAGCAGGTTGAGGTCGACCCGATTTAAATTCGACTCGTTCATGCTTTATATTCTGGCTCATCAGGAAAACGAGTGGGTGATTTGACGAGGTCGGCATGGCCGAAAGCCACAGGATCGGTTGGTTTCAGGCGTTTGGCGGGATGTTTGGATTTG
>VGEM01000550.1 GCA_016869315.1 Alphaproteobacteria bacterium
TCAAGATTGGCGCCATGGCATCGGTGGTCGCGCCATATCCAACGCTGGGCGAAATCAGCAAACGTGCCGCCGGATCATATTTCACGCCGACCCTGTTCGGCGAACGAACCAAGAAGTTCGTCCGGTTTCTGGCGAGGTTCGGCTGATGGCGATTCGGCTCAACCTGTCGTGGCGTCTCCTCATGTTGACGATCGCTTCAGTGATGGTCGCCGAGGCGCTGATTCTTTTGCCGTCGCTGTCGGGATTTCGTGTCGACTACCTCAAAATGAAACTGGCCGAGGCGCATCTGACGTTGACCGCTCTTGAGGCGTCGTCAGGCCAGATCGATCCCAATTTGCGCGACCGGTTGTTGGGTCAGTCGGGCATGCTGGGGATGACGGCGATTCGTCCCAACATGCCGCCGCGGACGCTGGGCCCCAACATGCCGCCTAAGATTCCGATGATCTACGACCTTCGCGGCGCGTCGCAGCTCGGGCTGATCTACGACACCCTCGATGTGATGTTTCGCGCGACGCCGATGCCGATGGGGGTGACCGGGACCAGCCCGGCCGATCCTGCGGTCGTGGTCGAAGTGGTGCTCGACGAAGGCCCCTTGTGCGACTCGCTGTGGGACTACGGACGGCGCATTCTAGCCCTGAGCATTTTCATCTCGGTGATGACGGCCGCCCTGGTCTATGCGGCACTGCAATGGCTGGCGGTCAGGCCGCTGCGACGCCTGACGGTTGCCATGACTGCCTTTCGCGACGACCCCGACGACCCGCGCAACGTCATCGCACCTGAAAACCGCGGCGACGAGTTCGGCACCGCCGAGGCGGCGCTGACCGATATGCAACGGCGGATTCGCGAGGCGCTGCTCGAACAGGACAGACTTGCCGGCGTTGGCGCGGCGGTGACCAAAATCTCGCATGACCTTAAGAACATCCTCGCCACGGCGATGCTTGAATCTGACCGCCTTGACGCGGCCAAGACCGTTGACCCCGAGATCAAGCAGATCACCGCCGGAATCGTGCGCGCCATCGAACGCGCCGTCCGTCTTTCCACCAACACCATCAAATTCGCCAAGGAAGGCCTGCCCAACGTCCGCAAGAGCCGGGTCGCGCTCGGCACCGTGTTCGCCGACACTCGGGCGGCCATGACGCCTTTTCTGGCGGGCGCCACGCTCGATATTCCGGATGTCACAGATGAGTTCGACGTCGACGCCGAGCTCGTCCAGCGGGCGTTGGAAAATCTCATCCGCAATGCGGTCGAGGCCAAGGGCACGGAAATTCGCATCTCCATGGGCGAGGACGGCGGATATCGCGCGCTGTTCATCCGCGACAACGGCCCGGGGCTGCCCAAGAAGGCGCTTGATAATCTGTTCGTTCCGTTCTCCGGGTCGGCGCGGTCGGGCGGTTCGGGGCTCGGCCTGCCGATTGCGCGCGAGCTGCTCCGCATTCAGGGTGGTGATATCCTGCTCAAGGAAACCTCGCCGACGGGGACCACGTTCGTCATGCGATTACCGGCATGAGCATCTCGGCAATACTTGGTCTCGGGCTCATCCTGGCGGCGATCGCAACCGTGATGTGGTGGTATCGTCCACGCGACTGATGGAACTGAACCCATGAGCACGCTTCCGCCACGCCGCATCGGCGGTACACCGGTCACGTCGCGCCAGACGCCTCGTGACATCGCCCAGAAGAAAGGGCGCCAGCCGATCGTCTGCATCACCGCGTATACAGCGCCCATGGCGCGGTTGATGGACGCCCATGTCGATCTGCTGCTGGTCGGCGACTCGCTTGGGATGGTCGTTTACGGCATGTCGGATACGCTGGGCGTCACGCTCGACATGACCATCGCCCATACCCGTGCGGTGGTGCGGGGTTCAT
>VGEM01000551.1 GCA_016869315.1 Alphaproteobacteria bacterium
GCCTGCCCGAACGGCGCGCCACGCAGAGACAAAGCGTCGACCCATTCCCTCAAGCGAGTCCAAATGCATTGATACCCGCCGTGACTTTCGCGAACGTTTCATTGATGTGACCTTTCTCGCTGCACGTCTCTCAAAAAGTCCGCAATGAGAGTCTCGACATCGACAAACTGATAGTGCAATTCTTTGTTTCGCAGATGACGATGATCGCCTTTTCCAGATTCATTGTCGTATCCAACAATTCGATGACCGCCTTTGCCGTAGTAGAGCGAATATTTGAGTCCATGAGGACGCTCCGCCGCGCGAATCGGAATCTTCCAAATCTTCATTGCGACGACCGCGCCGTCCACAAATCGCGCCGTGTCGTGATAAATCAGTGTTGCCCGCGCCACCAAACCTCCCGCGGAACTTGGAACACCGTTATATGGTGCATCATACCATATGGTAACTCAAGCCGCCTTTCGGCTGGCGGCGCTGAAAACAGACCCTCTTCACGATGCCTGGATCTGCTTCAGCGCTTCGTCGGCCAGGAACATCGATGTCAGCGTCGTCCGCAAGTGGCCGGTGGCGTTGAGGTTATCGACCAGCTGCGAGGAGATGTTTCCGGTCGCAAGCACGAGGCCGACGGCGGCGCGCGCGCGGCGCGCGTCGTCGCGCAGAATGGCGATGAAATCCTGAGACTGCGGGTTGAGTACCTTATCGATGGCGCCAAGCGCGTCATGCAATGCGGTCAAGGCCATGCGGATGGTGGGCGACGTATCGTGGCCCTCCTGGTCACGCCCCTGCGCAGCATAGGCCAGCATGAATTCGTAGGAGGATTCGATAACCTCGACGCAACTTGCCAATGTCCATGTCCGCTCGGTCGCGGCGCGTTCGATCATTGCCTCTCACCCTTCCACTTGGTCGAATCGTGATTGGCATCGCGTTCGGCCGGCGTGATCCAGCCGAACACCATCGCGCGCAGATAAAACAGCTTCTCGGGCCTAAGCGCGAAATAAACGTGAAGCACGATCAGACTGACGAAAATGAGCGAGGCAAGGCCGTGGATCACGTAGACAAGCCCCCAGGTGTCGGCCGCGAGCCAATAGGGATCGCGCGCGATCAGGGGCGTATCAACCTTCTTCAGCATCAGGAGTCCGGTGACGATGGCAGCGAGGCAGAACACGGTAACGGCGTTATGCATGAGACGCTGAGCGACGGAATATTTGCCGGGTTTCGCCGATGAAAGAACTTCAGAGGGGCCAACCCACATCGATTTCAGGCTTTGCCAGAACAAAGCCCGGATCGTGTGCAGCAGCACAACAAGAGTAAGGATAACGCCGGCGATCCAATGAATCGTCAGCCAGGAGAACTCAAGACCAACGGCGACCGACAGCCCGGTCACCAGCAAGGCCAGCATCGACCCGGCCATGACCCAGTGGAACAGCCGGTCGATCAACCGGTGACGAATGATGCGAGTGTCAGACATCTGAACTTGAAGACTTTGCTTGTGATGAGCGTCCCTCACCGCCTCGCCCCGGCGGGGAGAGGGCTGCGGTGAGGGGACGCCAAAACACCCACCGAGCCCACATTGGCCTGCATATCTATCCGCGCGTTTTCCCCGCGGTAATCTTCATATAGATCGCATGCCCAACTGCGACGGCCACGGCAACGCCGAAGAATACCCACAGCAAGTCCCAGGAGACGCCTTGCAGCGTCTCCTGGCCGTAGGCATCCCGGCTGTAGCGGAAAATGCTCATGCGCCGCGGATGGCGCGGCGGACGAGGTTTTCCATCAGCGGCATCTTGAAGTGGTTGAAGTTGAGCGGGGTGGCGCCGCGTGAGGCCAACGGCGCCGCCAGATCGGCGGTCG
>VGEM01000552.1 GCA_016869315.1 Alphaproteobacteria bacterium
TTGGCTGCCTTCTGGGACGATGTGTCCGCCGCACAGAGCCGTTTGACGGTGGTCGCGATGACCGAGTTCGGCCGCCGCCTTGAGGAGAACACCGCCGGCGGGACGGATCACGGCGCTGCATCCTTCATGCTGGTGCTAGGAAGCGGAGTCAACGGCGGGCGGATTTACGGCGATTGGCCCGGGCTAAAGCCGCACCAGTTGCGCGAGGGCGATCTGCGCGTGACTACCGACGTCCGCCAGGTGCTGCAGGAGATACTGGTCACACGCCGCGGCGAAGACAATCTGCGCTCCATCTTTCCGACGCTCGACTATCGGCCGCGCGGTATCCTGCGCGCGCGCATGTAGTCACGAATGCCGTGTGCTCGAGCTGGTGTTAGCGCGCTATGACGGCCATCGTGATGCGCGACACACAAACCAGTTGTCCGTCCGTCTTCTGAATCTCGATTCCCCAGACCTGACTGGTTCGTCCGAGATAAAAAGCGCGCGCTGTGCCGGTGACGAGGCCGCTTCTGACGCCGCGCAAATGGTTGGCATTGATCTCCTGGCCGACCGCGAGGTGGGTCGAGCCGTCGATCACCATGTTCGCCGCGATGCTCCCCAATGTTTCGGCGAGGGCGATCGACCGGCATAGTGCCGCGCAGAAAGTCAGGCCCGATTTCAGTAAGCCTGATATCGAGGTGCTCGACGAGGGTGTTGGGTATCGCCGACTGCCAATCCGCTAGCGTATAAGGTCTGAACCAAAGCGCTTTCATGCGTGAATCATTCGATTGTTCTGTCGAACTGCGCGGTTGCGCGCACGGTCGGCCGGGGCGGCCAATTCCCCGCGAAAGTAACCCGAATCATCAGAAATTCTTAGCGATTTGGGGGTGCGGATTTGACCTGGAAGTCCCACGGCGCAGCAGCGTAAGCTTTCCTTCCGCGACATTCAATTGCCAGGGGGATTGTTGTGACAAACTGTTCGGCCCGCCTTGTCTCTGCCTTCGCACTTATCGCTGCATTTTGGTCGGCGCCGGCCGGCGCCAAAAAAATTGAGTTCGACCGTGCGACCATCGCCGAACTCGGCGTGGCCATGGCGGCAGGTACCTTGACCGCCGAGAGACTCACGCAGCTTTCGATCGACCGCATCAATGCTTTCGATCGTACCGGTCCGAAACTGCATGCAGTGATCGCGCTTAACCCGAAAGCCATCGACATCGCCCGCGCGCTCGACGCCGAGCGCAAAGTCGGCAAGGTCCGCGGCCCGCTGCACGGCATTCCCGTCGTTCTGAAAGACAACTTCGACACGGTCGACATGCCTACGACCGGCGGCTCGGTGCTGCTGGAGGGCAATATGGCGCCGGACGACGCCAACATGGTCAAGAAACTGCGAGACGGCGGTGCGGTGATTCTCGCCAAGGTAAATCTCGGCGAGTTCGCCAACGGCTCGCAGAGTTCGATGGGTGGGCAATCGCTCAACCCCCACGACCTCACGCGTACGCCGTCCGGCTCGTCGGGTGGGACCGGTGTTGCCGTCGCCGCAGGTTATGTGCCGCTCGGCCTTGGCACCGACACGGGCGGTTCCATCCGCGGCCCGTCGAGCGTCAACGGGATTGTCGGCCTTAAACCCACCCATGGTCTTTTGAGCCACGACGGCATCATTCCCTTGGCGTTGACCCTCGATATGGGTGGGCCGATGGCGCGCAGCGTCGCCGATATCGCGATTTCCCTGGGGCCCATGACTGGCATCGATCCGGCCGATCCCTACACCAAGAAGAGCGAGGGTAAGTTCCACCGCGACTATACCCAGTTTCTAAAAGCCGATGGTCTCAAGG
>VGEM01000553.1 GCA_016869315.1 Alphaproteobacteria bacterium
CTCACGCGCCGGCCCGACTTGCGAAAATCCGAGAGCGACCTCGCCGCCAACGCCTTTGACCTGATGGCGAACCGCGCCGCGCGCTTTCCCAGCATCAGCCTGACCGCCCAGGCGGGCTCCGCGACGCGGGAATTGAGCGATCTGCTCAGCGCCGGAACCTTTTTCCGCAACCTTGCCGCCAATCTCACGGTGCCGATCTTCAGCGGCGGCCGGCTCGAAGGTCAGGAGCGCCTGAGCGAAGCCCGCCGCACCGAGCTGATCGCGAACTACGAACAGGCTGTGTTGAATGCGCTCCGCGATGTCGAGGACGCACTCGTCGCCGCCCGCGAAGGCGACACCCAACTCGACTTCGCCGGACAAGCGGCGACTGAATCGGCCACCGCGTTTCGCATTGCCGAGGCCCGCTACCGCGCCGGCGCGCAACCGTTCCAAACCGTGCTCGACGCGCAGCGCTCGGCCCTCGGCGCCGAAGACGCCGTCGCCCAGGCGCGCCAGGCGCGGCTTGCAGCGGCGATTGGCTTGATGTCGGCGCTTGGTGGCGGCGCGTAGGGGCTTATGGGCTCCTGCCGGCGGTGGGGTCCGCCATTCCGGCGATGCGATCGAAAAACACCGCCGCCGCCGCGGCACTTTCCGGCCCGCAGTCGACCGGCATCATGTGCTCGCAGCGGGGCACGATCGTTAGTGTCTTGTCGGCGGAGCCGAGCAGCGCCATCGCCTCCTCGGCGACCGGCTGCGGGGGTCGTTCGGAATCGTTCTCGGACCACAGTACCAGCGCGGGCGCAGTGATGGCCGCAAGGTCCCCCGGCGTCCGTGCGCTGGCCGACACTGCCGGACGTGGCACCAACGAGGCCAGATACGACGCCGGGCGGTTGTTGAGCTCCTGATACTCGGTCACCAGCGCATCGGTGATGCGATCATGGTTGATGAAGTTCGTCTTCAGCACGTCCCACCATTCGGCGGCCGGATGCCAGCCGTTGAGATATCGGCTGACCTTTCGGCTCTGCAACGTGAACCACGTGTTGCGATGGTCGACAAACACGCCGGGCGGCGGGCCGGTCGCGATGTTCGACAGCACCACGCCGATGATCTGTTCCGGGTGCTGGGCGGCATAGCGCGTCACCGACTGGCCGCCGCTCGAGGTCGCAACCAGGAAGAAGCGCGTGAGCCCGAGCGCCTTCGCCAGTCCCGCGATGATCTCGGCCTCACGGTCGGCGCCGTAGCGCCCTTCCGGGTCGGGACCCGACAAGCCAAAGGGCGGCCGGTCGAAGCGCACGATGCGAAACCGGTTGGACATCAAGGCCGCCCAGTCGTTCCACATCCGCAAATTGCCGAAGGTGCCGTGCACCATCAGAATCACCGGCCCCTGCCCCTCGTCGGAATAATGAATCGGCGCGCCGTCGATCTCGATCATGCGGGACGTCGGCAGAAAGTACTTGGCCCGCAACTCCTGCTCGCTCGGCGCCAGCACGCCGGAGCGGATGATCAGCGCGGTGCCGCCGAGGGCGACAACGATGGCGGCGCAGACGGCAGCGGCGATGCGCCGAAATCTGATCATTGCTTTTCAGCTCGCGTGCTCATGTCCATTTCGCAGTGTAGGCCCTAACAGTGCAATTGGCAGGGGAATCCTTTGAAAGTCACTCTACCGTCATGCCGCGCGGGGTGACGATCTCAAAAAATGGTGCGCCCGGGGCGGCGGGAGGCGCTGCCCCGGGCGACTGCATCGTCGGCGTTTGGAGGAGATGAACCGACGGCTTCCCCGCTAAAGTGTCTGACACATAAGGCACCTCAAG
>VGEM01000554.1 GCA_016869315.1 Alphaproteobacteria bacterium
GCCCGACTCCTGCGCGATTCGGCGAGCGAGGCTCTGCGCTTGTTCCCGGACGAAGGGATGGTTCATGAGGAAAAGGGACTGGGGTGCGCCGGATGTTTGGTGGCGTTGGGCGGAACAGGCGTCCGGCGCCGCGAAGTCGAAGGCTCGAAAAACACCCGGAACGTTCTGTCGATCGATGCGGCCGTAAACCGCCCGACGACGGGCGGGTTTGTTTCCCGACAGGATGACCGACGGTCCGCCCATGCGGTCCTCGAGATTCGAGGCGACCGCCAGAAGCGAATCGCGCATGGCTTCCCAATCGAGACGGCGGCGATTCATGCGCCCAAAAAGGCGGTTCGCAGGATCTCGTTCCAAGGCTGCCTTCGATTCAAAACTCGACTGGCGATAGGTGGCGGAAAGGACCATCGCGCGGTGAAGGGATTTGATGGACCAGCCGGAATCCATCAAGCGCCCCGCCAAATGATCCAGGAGCTCACGATGCGTGGGCGGATCTCCCCGCGTGCCAAAATCACCCGGAGTTCGAACCAGGCCGGCGCCGAAGTGATGCAGCCAGACCCGGTTGGCCATCACCCTTGCTGTCAGAGGATTCGAGCGATCGACAAGAGCCTGCGCCAACTCCAGCCTGCCGCTGCCGCGATCAAGCCCCACAGGGGTGCCGCGACTCAACGCCGACAGAAAACGGCGCGGCGACAACGATCCGGGCTCGCTGGCGTTGCCGCGACGGAAAATCCTCGGCTCGCGAATGACCGCGGCTTCCTGCAAAACGTGGGCGTGAGGGGCCAGCCCTTTCGAGCTGATCCAATCCTCGATCGCACGCTGCTGCTCATGGTATTCGTTTTGCGTCGTGGCATCGACGTAAAGATAGTCTTCGAGATCATCCCAGGGCACTTCGAAGGGCGCCTGGGGACCTCGCAACAAAGGCTCGAAGGCAGCCCACTCCGGACCGGGTTGAGATGCCGCCGAGTCTCGACCGGGCAACCGCGGGTCGGCCTGACGCAAGAGATCTCCGAAAACGCGGGCCGCATTCGCCAGCCGTCGGGGTTGCTCCTTGCGCCAGGCGGCAAGAACAACCCCCATCGTCGTCGGCGACGAGGCGGCCCATTTTTCGGCGACTCCGAGCGAGCGCGACTCAAACTCAGACTCAGGAAGCCCTGCCGTTTCATGCCAGAGATTCATGAGCGGATGTTGGCCCTCGCGCGTGGCGGCCAGGAACAAGGCCAGCCGGTGAATCATGACCGGATTCAGATCTTTCCTGGCATCGATCAAGAACATGACCGGCAGAAAATTCGGCTGCACCTTCTCGGCTTGCGCCGCGAGAAAATACTCCTCCGCGCGCTCCAGAAAACTTGTTCTCAATTGATCGCGCTTGGTCCGGAGATACTCTTCGAATTTTCGTTGTTTCTCCTGGAATTCCCGCAGGTATCCGTCGGGAAGGTCCGAGTCGCGCGCTGCGACCGGGGGCACACGGGGCTCGATCGAATTGTCAAAGACCCCGTAAAGCGCGTAATACTCCCCCATGCTGACGGGATCATACTTGTGATCATGGCAGCGCGCGCAGGAGGCGGTCAGCCCGAGAATGCCCCGCGTCACCACATCGATGCGGTCGTCGATGATGTCAGGCCGGCTGTTGATGAAACGCTGGCCCAGGGTGAGAAAGCCAAGCGCGGCCAGCGCGCCGGGATCGCGCCAAGGCATCCGGTCCGCGGCCATTTGTTCCAAAACGAATTGGTGGTAGGGCAAATCGTGATTGAAGGCGCGGATGACGTAGTCCCGGTAGGCCCAGGCAC
>VGEM01000555.1 GCA_016869315.1 Alphaproteobacteria bacterium
CATCAATGACTTCTGTCGTGTTGATGCCGACGAAGGCCTTAGCTTTCTGGGCCGCCTTGGCGATGCGCTCCGTCTCGGGGCCGGGCACGCGGATCGAGGCGTTGATCCAATCCTTGATGCCGGGCCCGCCCTGGGCGGCCTGAAGGCAAAATTCGGAGAACGAATAGAGTTTTGCCCCCACCTCGTCGGCGCCGCGCTCGATGAAGCGGATCACGCGTGCGAGGTTCATCTCAAGCGCCTCGGCACGAAACTTTCCGTCCTTGTCGAAGGTCGGCACCACACGGGTTTGCACGCAACTCGCGCGGTAGGGCTCAATCTTATTGCCGGTGCCCGCCGTGGCCTTGACGACTTTGGGTGTGCCGATCTCCTCGGCGCGGGCGGTCGCAATCAGGGGCCCGGCCGTGGCGGCCAGCCCGATGTTCAGTGCGCCGCGGCGATCGGTGATGGTCATGGGCTTACCCCTGTAGGCGAAGATTCTCCGGGTCAACCCTGGTTGTGAATCGGCGCGGCAAATGGGCGCCGATTCACAGGCAGGTCTGCAATGCGAAAAAAGGGACCGATCACCAGCTGTAGGTCATACGCGCATAATAGAAGCCGCCGTTGAAGCCGAACGGCGAGAAGTTTGAATATTGCGCGAAACCGTTGGCGTTGGCGGTCACCGCCGGCGGGGCCGGCGCCAGCGGGACGCGGTCGGGATACTGGTCAAACACGTTATTGGCGCCGACCGCGAGCCTGAAATTATCGTTGAAGTCGTAGCCCAACTCGACGTCCGCCACCCACTCGGCGCCGAAGGTCTGGTCGGCCAAGGGATTGGCGTTGCGCGACGTGAACTGACCATAGCGATTGGCGCGAAGGTTTATGTCAAACGCGCTGAACGCATAGTTGGCGCCCAAGTTGATCTTGTTCTTGGGCTGGGCGACGGTGAAGCGGCCTTCCTCGACGCGGGCGAAGCGATTGAGCTGGAGTCCCAGCGCCGCCAGCGTGGACGGGTTGCCTTTGACCGATTTCACGTTGGTGTCGTTGAAATTTGCGCTCGCGTTGAGGCCGAGGCTACCGTCGCCCACCTCGGTGCGATAAGTCACAACCACATCGAGGCCCTTGGTGCGCGTGTCGATCGCGTTGGTGAAGAAGCGACCGCCCGTCACGCCGGGAAAGCCGCGCGAAGTGAGGAAGTTCTGCACTGCGGTCCCAGTGAGATTTTCCGACAGGACAATGCGGTTGTCGATCTCGATCCGGTAAGCGTCGACGGTGATATTGAGCCCATCGGCCGGCTGGGTTGTGAAACCTAAGCTCATGTTGACCGACTTCTCGGCGTCGAGATCTTCGGCGCCCAGCAGTCTGGCGATCGGATCGCTGACGCGGAAAGTACGCACTTCGAAGGGAATGCCGCCGATGAAGTTTGTCGCCGTGGACGAGAAGAAGCTCTGCTGCAGCGACGGGGCGCGGAAACCGTTGGAGACGGCGCCGCGAATGGCGAAGACATCGGAGATATCGAGCTTGGCGGCGGCCTTGCCCGACACGGTGGTGCCGAAATCCGAGTAATCCTCGAACCGGCCCGCGACGGACAAGAGGAATGCGTCCGTCAGGTTGGTTTCAAGATCGATGTAAGCCGAGAAAGAGTGACGGCTCGTATCGACTTCGTCCCCCGGGCGGAAGCCGGGGAAGCCCTGCGCCCCGGGCGCGCTCGGCGTGGTGGCGTCCTGGCGGCCGGGTTCGGTCAGCAACGTGCGCCCGCCGTTGTCATAGGACGCGAGTTCGCCCGCGCCTAAGGTGA
>VGEM01000556.1 GCA_016869315.1 Alphaproteobacteria bacterium
GCAAATTACGTCATGATTCAGTTGAACAACGGGAGCTGGCGAATTGCCATCGTGTTGCCCGACACGCCGGACCTCAAGCTAGGGCCGCCATCCGGCGCCTAGTTCGATCCGCTCGTATTCGATCCCGGCCGATCGGTGACGCACGTTTTCGACGCCTTTCCGCACCGCTACGCGCGCGACCGTTTGCGAAATCCAGATCGCCCCCCAGCCCTCGCGCATACGGCCCATGATTTGACGGACTTGCGCCGCCCGCACCGCGTCGTCCATCTCGATGTCGCTTGCCTCCATCAGGGGCGTCAGCTCGGGCAGGCAGAAAAAAGGATTTGCGCGAACACACGATGAATTCCGGATCGGGCGGATCACATCGTAGTACACGCCCGAATCCCACAGGAACGAGAACACGTCGGTCTTACCCCAGTCGTTTTGCAGGTATTTCGGCAGCCATGAGGTGTAGGGGATGTCACGCAACACGACGCGGACGCCAATGGCGCCGAGATCCTGCGCGACTTTCTCGTATGCCGCGCGATCGTTGCCGCCATAACCCGACATGACGTCGATAGTGAGATCAAAACCGTCCGGATATCCTGCATCGGCTAAAAGGGTCTTCGCGCGCGCCGGATCGTGCGCGATTGGCGGCAGCGCCGGATCGAAACCGATGACGCCCTCGACCGCCCCTTGATTGACCATCAGCCGCTCGCCACCGGCGATCGTTGCGGCAATGCCGGCGCGGTCGATCGCGAGATTGAGCGCCTCCCTGACGCGAGCGTCCTGGACCGGCGCGCCATCGTTGCCGACATTTCGAATGGCCAGGGTTTGAACGGCAGGTAAAGGTTTGATCATGACGTCGAAGCGCCGTCGGTCGACCAGGTCGACATCGTCGGGGCTCAAACCCTCCATCAGATCGATCGCGCCCGACTGCAACGCCTGCAGGCGCACGGCCGCGTCGGGAATGATGCGAATCTCAAGCGTGTCGAAGGCCGGCGTGGCGCGCCATGACGGCGTCCGGGTCATCACGATCCGGTCGGTGCCCCAGCTGGCAAGTCGAAACGGGCCGGTGCCGATCGGTGCACGAGCGAAGCCGTCGCTGCCGAGATCGCGCCACGCCGACGGCTCGACGATGTAGACGATATTGAAGCGCTTCGGCAGTACGGGGTCGGGCCGCGCCGTGATGACCTCAAGTGTCAGGGGATCGATCGCGCGTGCGCCAGTGACGCCGGCAAGCTCGCCACCGACATAGCTTCTTCGCCCGTCATCGCCCGCCAGCCAATTCAGCTCGGCGACGACGGCCTCGGCGGTGAACGGCGCGCCGTTGTGAAAGCGCACGTCGGGCCTCAACTTGAAGATCCACCGCGTCGGTTCGACGGCTTGCCAAGACAACGCCAGGGCCGGCTCGATAGCGCCGGTCTCGCCGATCTGCGTCAGGCTGTCGGAGATCGCAAGCCAAATGCCGCTCGATGGCGGACCGACCGTGACAAACGGGTTGCCCAGCGACGGCGCGCCTGCGGTGCGGCCGACCCGCAACGTCTCGGCCGTTGCCGACAGGGCGGCAAACAGAAGACAAGTCGTGGCACAAAGGAAGCGCAACATGCGCCGATCATTCTACAGGAAAATTCCAAGAGGGATCAGGCGACGAAGAGAGGCGTGGTGAGAACCGGCCTCTGCGCACGATTGGATTGCCGGACATTGGCGCGACCAGGAACCCGAACGCCGGCCACTTGAACGGCGGCAACGGGCGGCCGAAGACGACTTGAGATTCGCGCAACAACCTG
>VGEM01000557.1 GCA_016869315.1 Alphaproteobacteria bacterium
GCACCACGGCGTCCGACTCACGCGCAATGGCGCTTTCCGGAACATTGACGACCGAGAGAATATGCTGCTTCTGCGATTTGCAGTAACGCAGCGGCGCCAAAGTGTCGGCCGTTTCACCCGACTGCGACACGAACAATCCCAATCCGCCGGCCTTCAGCGGCGGTTCGCGATAGCGATATTCTGAACCGACATCACTATCGACCGGAATGCGGACCAATTGCTCGATCCAGTATTTGGCAACCAGGCCCGCGTAGTACGCGGTGCCGCATGCAACCACAGTAACACGCTCGACCTTGGCGAGATCGAACGGCAGCGGCGGCAACGTGATCGATTGCACCGCCGGATTGAACAGTGCGCGCAGCGTGTCGCCCAGCACCTGCGGTTGCTCGTGAATCTCCTTGAGCATGTAGTGACGATATTCGCCCTTACCGATCAGGGCGCCCGACAACGCCGACTGTTTGATCGGTCGGTCGACCTTTTTCCCGGCTTTGTCGTAGATCTCGGCTCCGGCTTTCGACAACACCGCCCAATCGCCTTCTTCCAGATAGGTGATGCGATTGGTCATTGGCGCCAGCGCCATGGCATCGGAACCAAGGAACATCTCGCCCGAGCCATAACCGACGGCGAGCGGACTGCCTTTGCGGGCGCCGAACAGAAGCTCACTTTCGCCCGCAATCAAAATAGCGAGCGCGAACGCGCCCTCGAGCCGCGTCGTCGCTTTGTAGACGGTATCGCGTGGCCCGAGCCCTTGCTTCAAATGCTCGCTGATCAGGTGAACGACGACCTCGGTGTCGGTATCGCTGTCGAACGTGTGGCCCTTGCCTTGCAGCTCGGCTCGCAGTTCCTGGAAATTTTCGATGATGCCATTGTGAACGACGGCAACCTTGCCGTTCGAATGAGGGTGGGCATTCGCTTCGTTGGGCACGCCGTGCGTCGCCCAGCGCGTATGCGCGATACCGACCTCGCCGGCCAACGGTTCCGCTGCGACTTTGGCCGCGAGGCCGGCAATTTTTCCCGGCGCACGACGGCGCTCGATCGAGCCGCTGACCAGCGTGGCGACACCGGCCGAGTCATATCCGCGATATTCAAGTCGCCGCAGACCATCGATTAAGAGTTCTGCCGCGTTATTGCGTCCGATGACGCCGACAATTCCGCACATGCCTAGCTCTTCTTTCTCGCTTCTTTCTCAGCTTTTTTCTTGGCGCGATACTTGGCCGCGAAGCCGGCGATAATGTCCTGCTTGCCGCCAGACACCGCCAGCGCGTCGGCAGGAACATCCTTGCGCACGATGGCGCCCGCGCCGGTGATGGCCCCATCGCCGATTTTGACCGGCGCGACCAGTACCGAGTTCGATCCGATCGAGGCGCCCTTGCCGATATCGGTAAAGCTCTTATTGAACCCGTCGTAGTTGGCGGTGATTGTCCCTGCGCCAACGTTGGCGCCTTCGCCGACCCTCGCGTCCCCGACATATGTCAGGTGATTGACCTTGGCGCCTTTTTCCAGAGTCGAATTCTTGATCTCGACAAAATTGCCGACATGCGCATCGACGCCCACCACGGCGCCCGGGCGAAGGCGGGCATAGGGCCCGACAACGGCGCCCGACGAAACGCGCGCGTTCTCGAAATGGCAAAAGCCTTTGATCGTCACGTCATCGCCAATTTCGACGCCGCGGCCAAACACCGTAAACGGACCGACCTCGACATCGCGCCCAATCTTGGTGTCGGCGGAAAAGTAGACCGTTGCCGGGTCGGTCAACGTCGCGCCA
>VGEM01000558.1 GCA_016869315.1 Alphaproteobacteria bacterium
ACGAGAAGGACCTGGGGGTGACGGTCATCGACATGGGCGGCGGCACGACCTCGATCGCCGTATTCATGGAAGGCCACCTGGTTTTCGTCGAATCGGTTCCGATCGGCGGCAATCATGTCACCAGCGACATCGCCAAAGGCCTCTCGACGCCGACGGCCAAGGCGGAGCGCCTCAAAACCGTCCATGGCAGCGTCGTGCAGTCGCAAGGCGCCGCGCGCGAACTGTTGAAAGTGCCGCTGGTCGGCGAGGACGACGACGTGAGTGCCACCGAGATTCCGAAGTCGATGCTCGTGCAAATCATGCAGCCGCGCATCGAGGAAACGTTCGAACTCGTTCGCGGCCATCTCGAAGCCGGCGGGTTCGCCAAGGCGGCGGGCCGCCGGGTGGTGTTGACCGGCGGCGCCAGCCAGCTCGAAGGCGTGCGCGATCTCGCCGAATTGGTCCTCGACAAACAAGTGCGCCTGGCGCGGCCAAAGCCGCTGCGCGGGCTTGCCGAATCATTGACCGGGCCGGCCTTTGCGACCGCCGCCGGTCTTCTCAGATACGGGCTCAAGGAGCACGTCACACGTCCCAGCCTCGCGGCTCTGCAGGCCGCGGGGACAAAAAGTGGCATCGGCCGAATTGGCCGTTGGCTGCGGGAGAACTTCTAATGAGGAAGGAGCGACACACGGCCACCCCGATGCGGACGACCGGTCCACCCGCGGCGGGAACAATAAGTACGAGTGGAACGAACACCACCCGCGTTGCAATGCAATCCAACTGGAGGCTGTCATGACAATCAACATTTCTGTACCCAAGACCACGATCGAGGCTTCCCTGAAGCCCCGCATTACTGTCGTCGGCGTCGGTGGCGCTGGCGGCAACGCTGTCAACAATATGATTCAGGCTGCACTCGAAGGCGTCGACTTTGTCGTCGCCAATACCGACGCCCAGGCGCTTAGTCTGTCGCGCACCGATCGACGAATTCAGCTCGGTCACGACACGACACAAGGACTCGGCGCCGGCGCTCGGCCAGATATTGGCCGCGCCGCAGCCGAGGAGGCCGTTGAGCAAATCGTGCGCGAACTCGACGGGAGCCACATGGCGTTTATCACGGCCGGCATGGGCGGCGGCACCGGCACTGGTGCTGCACCGGTGATGGCCCGCATCGCTCGCGAGTGCGGCATTTTTACGGTCGGCGTCGTGACCAAGCCGTTCCACTTCGAGGGCGTGCACCGTATGCGCATGGCCGACGCCGGTATCGAGGAGCTGGCGCAATATGTCGATACCCTGATCGTGATTCCGAATCAGAATCTGTTCAAGGTCGCGAACGAGCGCACGACATTTGCCGACGCATTCAAGATGGCGGACGACGTGCTCTATGGCGGCGTTCGTAGCGTGACCGACCTGATGGTCATGCCCGGAATGATCAATCTCGACTTCGCCGACGTCCGCACGGTGATGAAGGAGATGGGCAAGGCTATGATGGGCTCGGGCGAGGCGGCAGGTGACCGCCGCGCGCTCGATGCGGCGGAAGCGGCGATTGCCAATCCGCTCCTTGAAGAGAGTTCGATGAAAGGCGCCAAGGGTGTGTTGATCAACATCACCGGTGGCTCCGACGTGACTCTGTTCGAGGTGGACGAGGCGGCCAACCGCATTCGCGACGAGGTCGAGACCGACGCTCATATCATCTTCGGTTCATGCTTCGACGAATCGATGGAAGGCCGCATCCGTGTCTCTGTGGTCGCGACCGGGATCGAGTCCGAGGTCG
>VGEM01000559.1 GCA_016869315.1 Alphaproteobacteria bacterium
GTGAAGATGCTGTGCAGTTCGTTGTTGAACTTGATCACCATGCCAGGGCGCAAAGAGGTCGCGTTGATCATGCGAAGAAAAGACTCCTGTTGAGGGGGAAGATTCGGAACACCAGGGGAGGGATTCGTTTCTATTTTAGCAGACGGCCTTCGAGCGCGCCTGTCGTATCATGGATGATACTCTCTCCCTCCACACCATGCTTCCCGATCAGTTGATGGAAGGCTTGACCTTCGATGATGTACTCCTCGTTCCTTCGCGGAGTTCTGTATTGCCCGCGAGTTCGGACACGCGCACGTTTCTGTCGCGCAACATTCCGCTAAACATCCCAATCGTCAGCGCGGCAATGGATACCGTGACCGAGTCGCACCTGGCGATCGCCCTTGCGCAGCAGGGCGGCATCGGCATCATCCACCGCAACATGTCGATCGAGCGGCAATGCGAAGAAGTCGATAAGGTGAAACGCTCGGAATCGGGCATGATCGTCGATCCCGTGACGATTCGCCCCGATCAGCCGATCACCGATGCGCTCGACCTGATGAAGCGTTTCCGCATCTCTGGCGTCCCTGTGACAACCGAGAACAAGCAACTGGTCGGCATTCTGACAAATCGCGATCTGCGTTTCGAGACCAACTTCACAATGCCGGTCTCGACGCGGATGACGCAGGGCCGCGAGAACCTCATCACGGTTCCGGTCGGTACGACGCTCGAGGACGCCGAGCAGATTCTGCACAAGCATCGCGTGGAAAAACTTCTGGTCGTCGACGAGTCGTACACGTTGAAGGGCCTCATCACGGTTAAGGACATCCAGAAGAAGCTGAAGTATCCGAACGCGGCGAAGGATCCGCAGGGCCGGTTGCGTTGCGGCGGCGCTGTGGGCTCGACGAAGGATTTTCTCGAACGCGCCCAGGAGTTGGTCAAGCGAAAGGTCGACGTCCTGGCGATCGATTCGGCGCACGGCCATCACGAAGGTGTGTTGGAGGCTGTTCGCGCGATCAAACATGCGCTGCCGGACATCGACTTAATCGCCGGCAACGTCGGCACGTTTGAAGGCGCGCGGGATCTGATTGCATTGGGCGTCGACGGCATCAAGGTCGGCATCGGACCGGGTTCAATTTGCACCACGCGTGTCGTCAGCGGCGCGGGTGTACCGCAAATCACCGCGATCACCGAGGCCGCGCGAGCGTGCCGCGCTGCGAAAGTTCCACTTATCTCCGATGGCGGCATTAAGTACTCGGGCGATGTGACCAAAGCCATCGCCGCAGGCGCCGACGCCGTGATGATCGGCAGCTTGCTGGCGGGCGTTGACGAGAGTCCGGGCGAGACGATTCTGTACCAGGGCCGCACGTTCAAGAGCTATCGCGGCATGGGATCGCTCGGCGCAATGACGGGATCGTCGGCCGACCGGTATACCGGTCAGCAGGACGTGGGATCGACGAAGCTTGTGCCCGAAGGCATCGAGGGCCGCGTGCCGTACAAAGGCCCGCTGGCCGAGTTGGTGTTCCAGCTTGTCGGCGGACTGCGCGCGGGCATGGGTTACACGGGCTGCGGCACAATCGCGGACTTGCAGGCGAATTCGAAGTTCTTGAAGATCTCGCCGGCCGGATTGCGAGAGAGCCACGTGCACGACGTGATCATCACCAAGGAAGCGCCGAACTACCGCGTCGAGTAGGCACGATGAGACGCCTTGCGCTATTGGCCGCTGTCGCGTCTCATGCACAAACGCTGGTTTTGATTCC
>VGEM01000560.1 GCA_016869315.1 Alphaproteobacteria bacterium
TCATCAACTGGAATGACCGCGCGACCTGCGTGCTGTTCGGCGATGGCGCCGGGGCGGCCTTTTTGCGATCGGCGCCCGAGGGATCGACCGATCGCGGGGTGCTGTCGAGCCATTTGCATTGCCGGGGCGAACTCGGTGACCTGCTCTATGCCGATGGCGGCGCCGGTCAGCCCGAGAAATCCGGCCAGATCGTGATGAACGGCAAGGAGATTTTCCGCCACGCCGTCAACCTGATGTCGGAGGCGGTGGACGAGGTTCTGGCCGCCAACAACCTCACGCAGGCGGATATCGATCTGCTGGTGCCGCATCAGGCCAATCAGCGCATCATCGAGTCCATCGCCAAGCGCCTGCGGCTGGCGCCCGACCGTGTTGTGGTCACGGTTGATCGGCACGCCAACACCTCGGCCGCGTCGATCCCGCTGGCGATGAACGAGGCGTTGGCGGATGGCCGTCTCAAGCAAGGCCAGCTCGTTCTGTTCGTGGCGCTGGGTGGTGGTCTGACCTGGGGTTCCGCGCTCGTTCGGATGTAGAATCCCCGCTTCGGCTGGCAAGACCCTGTTTATGAGGCATTTTTCGCGCGAGAGTCTTGACGCGCGCATATGCCGGGCCTAGCGTCGACGGATGAACACCGTCACACGCGCCCATTTGGCCGAAACTATCTATGCCGAGGTCGGCCTTTCCCGCAAAGAATCGGCCGAGCTGCTCGACTATCTGCTGGATCGGATAACGGCCGAGCTCGAGTCGGGTCAATCTGTTAAAATCAGTGGGTTCGCAACCTTTTCTATCAGACAGAAGGGCTGCCGTGTGGGCCGTAACCCGAAGACGGGAGAGGAAGTACCCATCCTGCCCCGCCGGGTTCTCGTGTTTAGGCCGAGCCATGTGCTGAAGGCCAAGATCAACGGCAAGCCGATCCCGCGCGGGCGGGACGACGACGCGTAGCCAAGACTCCCGGGGCCGGATCGATCCAGTCCGCCGGTGATCCCGAAAGGATGGGGGCATGAGCGAGGTCGCAACGATCGAACCCAATTCGGCCGATCGGACCGACGCCGAACCAGGGCGGGCGAAGTCGAAGAAATCGGCCACGGCTTTTCGCACAATCAGTGAGACAGCCGACGAACTTCACATCCCGCAGCATGTTTTGCGGTTTTGGGAAGCCCGGTTTCCGCAGGTGCGGCCCATCAAAAAGAGCGGCGGGCGCCGCTACTACCGGCCCGAGGATGTCGCGCTGTTACGCCGCATCGCCGATCTGCTCTACACGCAGGGTTACACGGTCAAGGGTGTGCAACGTCTGCTGCGCGAACGCGGCGGGGCGCTGACCGCCGATATCCCGCCGGCCGACGAGGCCGAGATGGGCGGGCAGGCGGAACTGCCGATGCTTGAACTTGAAACCGCGCCGCGCCGAAACACACGGGGGCGTGCGCGCGTCGATCCCGAGGTCGAACGCTTGCGCGCCGCCTTGGCCGAGACCCTCGCCGAGTTGGAGCGGCTGCGGGCCTTATTGCGGTAGTTTAGGCCGGGCGGTTCAATCCGCGTCCCATTTGGTTTCGCCGCGCAGAGGTTCCGGGACCCGTTCCTGGATCCGCGCTTCCGGCGCGTCCAGTTCACCCGCGCGCTCCGCCCGCATCCGGAACACGAAGGTGAAACGCTCTTTCGCGCTGTCCCGCCGGGCCGAGAGCAGCTCGCCACCGGCCGCGCCGATCGCCTGTTTATTGGTCGCGATCGAATCGGCGGCCCGC
>VGEM01000561.1 GCA_016869315.1 Alphaproteobacteria bacterium
CAGCCAACCCCGCGATGAGCGGCGTTTGCTCTGCCGGCTTGGCGAGAACTGCATTGCCCGCGGCCAGTGCGGCCGCCGCCTGCCCGGTGAAGATGGCAAGCGGAAAATTCTACGGTGAAATGCAGAGGAACACGCCACGGCCGTGCAATGACAACCGATTGGTCTCGCCGGTCGGTCCTGGCAGCGAGCGAGGCGTCATGAAGTCGGCGCGGGCGCGGGCCGCATAGTAGCGAAGAAAATCGACTGCCTCGCGAACCTCGCCGAGCGCATCACTGATGGTCTTGCCGGCTTCACGAACGGCCAGCGCCATGAAATCGCCCCGACGGTGTTCAAACGCATCGGCGGCCTTGTCGAGTATCGCCGCATGGCGGTCGGCCGTTACCATGGACCAGGCAGGATGAGCGTGCGCGGCCGCCGTCAGCGCCGCAAGTGCGTTTTCCGGCCGCGCCTCGGCGACCTCACCGACGATGTCGCCATGGTTGGCAGGATTGGTCACAGTCCGCGACCTCGCACCGATCTGGCGCCCGGCAATAATGGCTGAAGCGTTCCACGTGGCCGCGCTCGCATCGAGTTCACGCTTGAGCGCCGTCAAGTCGTTGTAGGCATCAAGGTCGATCCCGCGCGAATGGCGTCGTTCAGGCAGAAACAGATCGGCGGGCGCTGCGATGCGTGGATTTGCCGCGATCTTGAGACCACGCGCCGCGACCGTGGGATCGGCGACGATGGCCTCGAGCGGCAGTGAGGCGTCCGTCAGCCGATTGACGAATGATGTGTTCGCGCCGTTTTCGAGCAGGCGCCGCACCAGATAGGCCAGCAAATCCTCATGGCCGCCGACGGGCGCGTAAACCCGAAGCCCGACCTTGGGACGATCGGCGGCAATCGCTTCGTAGAGCGCGCCACCCATGCCGTGGAGCCGTTGGTACTCGAACGCGACACCGGCGCGGTCAGCAAGATGGGCGACCGCCGCCGCTGTATGTGCATTATGGGTCGCGAAGCACGGAAAGAACGCGCGGGGCGCCGCAATTAACTTCGACGCGCATGCCAAATAGGAAACGTCAGTGGACACTTTTCGGGTGAGCACCGGAAACCGGTCGAGACCGTTCTCCTGGGCGCGTTTGATTTCCGTATCCCAGTAAGCCCCTTTGACCAAGCGAACCATCAGACGACGACCGGTCGCACCGGCGATTTCGGCAAGACGATCGATCGCGGCCAGGGAACGCGATTGATAAGCCTGCACCGCCAAGCCGAAGCCGTCCCACCCTGCAAGCGTTGAGTCGCGCGCCGCAGCGTCAATGAGTTCAAGCGAGATCTCAAGGCGGGCCGCTTCTTCGGCGTCGACGGTGAGTGCGATATCGAGCGACTTCGCCAACCGCGCCAACTCGATCAACCGCGGGCCGAGCTCGCGGCGCACACGGTCGGCTTGAGCCAAGCTGAAGCGCGAATGCAGCGCCGACAGCTTCACCGACACGCCGGGGCCGGCGATCGGCCCCCGCCCGTCGGCGGCGCGCCCGACGGCGGTGATGGCCGCGACATATTGGTCGAAATACGCATTGGCGTCCGCCGCCGTCAGCGCGCCCTCGCCGAGCATGTCGAAGGAATGCCGCTCGTTCGGGCTTCGTGCGGCGTTGGCAAGCGCCTCGTCGATGGTTCTGCCGAGCACGAACTGCGAACTCATGATGCCCATCGCCTCGCGGACGGCGGCTCGAACCACCGGATCGCCGGCGCGT
>VGEM01000562.1 GCA_016869315.1 Alphaproteobacteria bacterium
TCGTTCTGGTCTTCACCGGACGCGATGGCAAGATCGCTTTCCTGCACGAACATATGGTTCCGCATTCCGAGCAGTCGGTGGGGCCGAGCAAACCGATGCTGGCGGTTGTCGAACTTCAGGATGGGACCATCGGCCGGCTGGGCTTGAAGGTTGGCGACCAGCTTCGGCATGCGGTGTTCGGAAATCCCCCGGCGCCCTAGCGCTTTCTCGCGAGCGTTAGCCCATCGCCGATCGGGATCATGGCCAATGTCACGCGCTGATCGTTCCTGATCTTTTGGTTGAGCGCTTTCAATGCCGTCGTGTCGGCGTCCGTCGCCGCTGGGTCCACAACGTTCCCGCTCCAAAACACGTTATCGATACCGATCAGGCCGCCTTGTTTCAGCAGGGTGAGGGCGCCTTCGTAGTAGGCGTCGTAATTGCTCTTGTCGGCATCGATGAAGGCGAAGTCGAATGTGCCGCTGTGCCCCTCGGCGACCAATTTCTTGATTCCGTCCACGGCAGGGGCAAGACGCAGGTCGATGCGATCGGCGATGCCGGCCTTGGCCCAATGCCGCCGCGCAATCGCCGTGAACTCTTCGCTGACATCGAGTGCGATGACGCGGCCCGACGGGCCCATCGCTTTGGCGACACACATGCTGGAGTAGCCGGTGAAGACACCGATTTCGAGCGCTTTCCTTGCGCCGATCAACTCCATCAGCAGCATCATGAGTTGGCCCTGCTCGGGCGAGATTTGCATCATGGCGAGGCGATGGCTCGCGGTCTCGGCGCGGAGGGCTGCGAGGTCGGCGTCCTCGCGGCCGCCAATGCGGCGGAGGTAATCGGTCAGGGCATCATTCAAGCCATACGATGAGCTGGACATGGGACCTCAAGCGTCTAGGAAGGTAGTGATGGTTTTCGCGACGCGCTCGGGCGCGACGATGAAACCGAAGATCGGCAGATCGGGCATCTCGACCAGTTTCGCCGTCGGCATGATCTTGGCGGCGTCGCGCGTTGGCTGAGTCATCATCTCGTTGAACGCGAGCAGCATCACCGGCATGCGAAGACGCGGCAGCAAAGCCCCCGTGTCATGGGTGAAAACGGCGTCAATGCCCCACGACCCGTTGGTGCCGGCCCTGAGCCGATCTCCAAATCGCCGTAAGCGCTCTTCAGGCGAGCCTGAATCCTTGGCATCCAGCACATTCCGCTTAAACATACGCGCCACGTAATCGGGGTCGGTCAGGAATGGATATCCGATGCCAACATTCTCGGCTCGCTGTACGGCGCGTTCTTCGGGCGTGTAGTGGGGAACGCCGCACAGAACAGCTTTTCGGACCAGCTCGGGACGCTGTGCCGCCACTTCGGCCGCCACCAATGAGCCGGTGTGAAAGCCGAAAATGTCGACCTGTTTGATCGCGTTGTCGCCGCCATAACCGAGAGCTTCGACGGCATCGGCAACGCCGCCGCCGTAATCCGTCATGGTCGGTTTGGACGGCGGCGGATCTGAATTGCCGAAGCCAGGCGTGTCAGGGCAATGGACGACGCGGTCGGCGGCCAGAACGTCAGCCATGGCGTGATACATCTCGCCCGTCAGGGGGCTTGGATGCATGCAGATCAGCGGCGGACGTTTGATGTCGGCCTCGTTTGCCGGTGCAACCGAATAAACGTGAACCTGGCCGAATCTGCCGGAAGAATAATGACGCCAGCGCCTGACGCTTGGTGCGGCAAAGGCGGGGGGATC
>VGEM01000563.1 GCA_016869315.1 Alphaproteobacteria bacterium
ATAGTCGGCATCTTCGGCGCGAGCACCAAACACGCGCTTCTGTTCCGCGGCCGTTCGGAAGACCAGCATGTCATCGCTGACGCTGACACGATCGCCCCAGACATGCGGGCGGCCGACCGCAAAATTCTCGGCCGATGGCGCCGTGAGTGTCCGTGTTGGGTTCGTTGCGCCGGCCACCGTTACGCGAACGACCGGGCCCATCGCCCCGGTGAGCGCCCGGAACGTCACGTGTTCCCCGGTCAACGGGTTGGTCCATCGCGACATCAGGCGCCCATCCTCGTCGACCGAATAGGTCGAGGCGAGATAGTGGATCACCAATGCATCGGCTTCGACGCGCAGCTTATGCACGCTGACGCCCTCGCGCCGAAACAGCCGCACCGACACCTGCCCGTCGATCATCGCATGCATGTCGATCAGGTGGTGCCAGATCGCAGGCGCGCCGCTCAGGTCGGCCCTCATTTTGCCGTAGGCGAGAACGCCATCGAACGGGCGTTCCAGGTCAAAGTCGCCCCAGCGCGCTTCATCTGCCGCCCGGGACTGGCGCGTTGTCAATACTCCAGCGGCGATGCCAACCGCCGCACGACGCGTGACTCGATGCCAAGCCATAGAAGCCTCCTTTGACTGCGTGGTTGGCATGCTAACCTCGAGGCCTGCAGCTCATCCAGGAGGCGTTCATGATCAGGTTTGCACGCGTCTTGGCCGCAGGTCTGTTTGTCGGCACTGCTTATGCACAATCTGCGCCTTCCAATCCGGTACCGGCCGGCTTCAAGCTGTCGCCGATGGCGCGTGCGACGGTGTTCGTCCGCGACGTCGATGAATCGCTCAAGCTCTATCGTGATATTCTCGGGCTGCGCCTGCGCGCCAATCGCGACTACGCCGACAAGAACTTCAACGCCGTGCTCGGCACCAAAGGCGCCACGACCAAGGTGCGCATCCTGCAGTCGGGCGATGTCGTCTATGGCAACGTCGGGCTGTTCCAGTTGTCGGGCGGCGATACGCCGTCACCGGGCGCGGTTTCCATCGGCACGCGCGCCAATCCGGGCGACGTTGCGCTGGTTTTCAACACCACCGATATCAACGGTATTGCCAATGCCGTGATGGCGGCGGGTTATCCGATCATTTCCATGCCGATGGTGCTGTTCCCGCGCGACGACATGGAGGTGCAGGCGCTCGAGATGCTGTTCCGCGACAAGGACGGCATCCTTGTGAACTTGATTCAGCCCGGTAAGCGAAAGGGCGGCTGACGCGCCAGCCGAATCCTGCCACTCTCGACCTTCGATCCGGGAGCACGCTCATGACCCATCTGCGCTTCGGCACGTTCATTCCGCCGATCCATCCGCTGAGAGAGAACCCGACGCTCTGCCTCGAGCGCGACATGGAGCTGATCGTTCAGCTCGACAAGTTGGGCTACGACGAAGCCTGGATCGGCGAGCACCACTCGGCCGGCACCGAGCTGATCGCCTCGCCCGAGTTGATCATCGCTGCCGTCGCCGAGCGCACCAAGTACATCAAACTCGGCACCGGTGTCAGCTCGCTGCCGTACCACCACCCGCTGATTCTGGCCGACCGCATCATGCAGCTCCATCACATGACGCGGGGCCGCGCCATGTTTGGCGCCGGACCCGGCGCGCTGGTGTCGGACGCCAAGATGATGGGCATCGTCACCGAAAAGCAGCGTGAGATGATGGACGTGGCGCTGGAGT
>VGEM01000564.1 GCA_016869315.1 Alphaproteobacteria bacterium
GATCTCGGCGAGGTGACCGAGGCCGGGGAAGGGCCAATCGAGCGTTCGCCGCAACCGCGGCCCAGCCGCGCCTTCATCGGCCAGCGCGGTGCAGCCGAAAAGATAGGCACCGTGCAAGGTCCACGCGCCCGGGCGTCCGAGCCGCGCCTGGATATCGGCGATGTCCTGGACATAGGGCGACGCCGAGCGGCGCATCCAGCGACGGACCAGCGGATCGCCGAGGCGTGCCAGCGCGCCGCCGGCCGGCACCCAGCCGAGGCAGGCATCGCGCACGGCCAAGGTCCGCTCGGCCCGGTCGTGCGCATGCGCCACCGGGCCGCCGTCGCGGGCGTCGAAGAGCGGGATGGTTGGAAGCTCCATGATGTGAGTATACACTCACTTCTGGATTTCGGCAATCGGCGGCGCGGCGTCTACGGCCTGTCGTTGAGGCTCCAGTCGTAGAAGTCGTTGACGATCCTGGGCCCGCGCGCCAGCGCCGCCGCCAGATCGCCGGTGGCGTAGCGCGCCAGATGGCCGATGACTGTCGCGTCGCTGCCGCCGAAATCGCCGCGATACCAGCGATAGATGCTCGAGACCCAGATGCCTTCGCCCTGGCGACGCACGCCATAGGCCCCGTTCACGTAGGCCCGCGCGGCGCGATCCATTGCGTCGTCCGCCGTCGCAGCGGTGAGCGGCCGCGCGGGCAGCACGGGACAGCTTGTCGAGGCGCAGTTCACGACGTAGTGCAGGCGCGCGTCGCTCCACAGCGGACGCAGGATGCGATGCTCGATGTCGTTGAGCGACACCAGCTCGCCTTCGATCCGCAGCAGCTTGCCATCCCATGGCCCGCCGAAGAAGGTGGCCGTCAAGCCGCCGCCGAGCCGGATGTCGCGAATCGACTTCACCGGATAATGGTCCAGGACGACCTTCACGGTGAGCGCATTGTACAGGTTCACCCAGTAGGCGAGCTGCTCGGCGCGCCGCAGCGACGACACCGGGCTGCGCTCGAGAGCGGCGACATAGCCCGCCAGTGCCCGCCGATCCTCGGCGGCGATCCGCGCGTAGGGCAGGCGCACCACGCCGAGCCCGTCGCTTTCGGCGTAGCGATTGAGGAAAGCCGCCCAGATCGAGTGATCGATCGCCGCGTTGTTGCGATCGTCGTGCGTCGCCCAGCGCGGCCAGGGATCGGTCGCCGGCTGGGCCAGCGCGCCGGCCGATGGCGTCGCGACGACTGCGAGCGCGCCGAACAGTGCTCGTCGTGACAGCCGACGTGCGCCGGATACTTGGTTCATCCCGATACCTCGTCGTTGCGCGGCGCAAGATCGGACAAGCTGCCGTTCACACGACACTCAAGTATCTGTGACCCGGCTTCCAGCAACGGCAACGTGAATGGCGGTGACCATCGCGTGTGCGCACAGTGCCGGCGCACAACGGAGCCCGTGATGACCGAGCGACCGGCGATGAGCCCGGAGGAGATCGCGTCCTGGCCGGCCTATCGCGGCGACGCCCGCGAGACGCCGCGCGAGCGCGCCCGCCGATTGATGAAGAAGCTCGACCTGTGGTCGCCGGCGCAAGCCTATGGCCGGCGCTGGGGCGTCGGTTGCGTCGCCATCGAGATCACGCAGCGCTGCAATCTCGATTGCGGCCTGTGCTACCTCTCCGACTCGTCCGAGGCGCTCAAGGATCTGCCGCTGCCC
>VGEM01000565.1 GCA_016869315.1 Alphaproteobacteria bacterium
TGTTCGGAACTTCGTCGCCGAGCGGACTCGCCGCGCGACGGACGGCGGCGAGCAGGCTGCGGGCGTGCGCGGCATCCACGCCTTCGACGATAAAATGCGCAGAATACTCGGCCTTATCGAGAAAGCTCTTCCCGGCGATCGCCATGCGGATCAGCTTGGCCGTGCCTTCGATCGGATTGCGCGAATTCGAGAACACGGCAAAGGCTGCGTCCATGCTCTGCTTCATATTGGTGCGGCCGAGCCAGGCCTTTTGCAGCAACGGGTTCAATCCGAAGTTTTCGGAGACCACGCCCTCCTTGGCGACCGCTGCCATGCCGCTCGCCATGCCGTGAAAATCGGCAAAGCCAAACGAGGCCGACATCACCACCGGATTTTTCTTCATCAGGCGAAGCGTGATGCGCGCCTTGACCCCCATGGCGCCGGTATCGCCGGTGAACAGCGCCGACAAGTCGGGGCCGTAGTGGCGGAAGAACGGCGCGCCATTCATCGCTGCCGCCGAGCCGGTCTTGAGAATCGAACCGTCAGCCAGCACCACGTCCATCGACAATACCGAATCCGCCGATATGCCGAATAATCCGGTGCCAAAGCTGACCGAGCCTTGCGAGGTCGATCCGCCAACGGTGGCCTTGAGGCCCGAGAACGGGCCCCAGAACGGCGTGCGGAGCCCTTTCTCGGCCAAAGCCGCGTTCAGTTCCGCCCACGTCACGCCGCAATCGGCAGTGACATACATGTCGGCTTCGTTGATGACGATGCGATTGAGGCGCGAGGTATCGATCGAGATCGAGTCTTCCGCCGCGGCGCAGTACCCATCGGTGTACGACGCGCCTCCGCCGCGCGGCACCACGGCGACGCCCGACGACGTGGCTGTTGCCACGATGCGCGACAATTCGTCGACCGATCCAGGTCGGACGACGGCCAGCGGTGTTGCCATCTTGCGATAGACGTCGTGCGCATAGAACGCGCGATCGTCTTCGCTGGTGAGGACATGGTCCTGACCCACGGCCTGAACCAGGCGTGGAATCAGAGGGTGGGTCGACACGTCTTTCGGGGCCATTGAAACCTCGGTCCGTTGCTGAACGCACCCTAGCGAATCATGGCCCCCAGGCGGAAGGCGAACTATTTGCCCGCCTTGATGAATGCCCGCGCATCGGACGCCAATGCCTCCAGTGACGGCTCGTGCGTGTACATCATGTGGCCGGCCTCATAGTAGGTCATGGTCACCCGGCTGCGGTCGATGCCGTTGTCGGCCACGGTCAACTCGGTCGAAAAGAACGGCGTCGCCAGGTCGTAGTACCCGTTGCTGACGAAAACGCGAAAATCTGGGTTCTCGCGCATGGCACGCCCGAGGTGCGGTGCCACGTTCACGTAGGTTGCCCAGCCGCCGCCGCCTTCATTCCACTTCCAATTGCGGCTCGGCGCGCCGTCGAGAATGCGATAGCGCCGGTCGAAGTCCACCTTGAGCACGCGTGTAAGATAGTCGTTGATGGCGGCGACAAAAGCGCTGTCGACGCCGTAACCGGACGGATCGTTCTCGAAGAATTCGCCGGCGTCGTCGTAGTCACGTCCGGTGTAGCGAGCGTCGAATCGACCGATGACCAAGCCATCGTCACGCAGAAGCTGCTTCATGAATCGGAACGCGTCGACCCGCAAATCGGTTTGCTCAAGGTAGGTC
>VGEM01000566.1 GCA_016869315.1 Alphaproteobacteria bacterium
CAAATCGAACTGGACTCAGGAAATCGACATCCGTCCCTGGAACGAAACCTGGTGATTGATCCCGCGTGGCTTCTGGCGCAAGATGATGCGGGGGGTTGACGAGGCAGGGGTGGCTCATGATCCGAGGTCTTCTCGGCGTCGCGGCGGTATTGTTTGTGTCGGGTTCCGCGATCGCATCACCCATCACATTTGACTATCTGCCGCTGATCACCGGCGCCACGGCGGCCGCCAATCCCGTCGTCGGCGCCGGCGGCGTGTATGACGCCGTCGGCGATCTCATCGTCACGACGGGCTCCGGCAACTTTCGCTGTACGGGCTCGCTGCTCGGGTCGGGCAAGCACGTCCTCACGGCCGCGCATTGCGTGACCAACAACGTCGGCGTGATCGACGCGCTCTCGGCCAACATCACGTTTTTCGGCGATAGCGGCTCTTTCATATTGGCGTCAGCGGCATCTTTCTCGACCCGCTGTGGGGCTTGTCGATGGGCGATCTTGCCTCGGGTGCCGACATCGCCTTGCTCGGGCTCAACGCCATGGCGCCGGTCGAGGTTTCTCGCTACGGCCTCTACACCGGCTTCGACGAGGTGGGGCAGACGTTCACCAGGGTCGGTTATGGCATCGGTGGCACGGGCGCCGGCACTTCGGGCTGTTCGGGAACGAAACGCCTTGGCATGAACGAGTACGACACCGCCGGCACGGCCTTGTTCGGCGGCATTTCGTCGAACGTCCTCATGTACGATTTCGACAACGGCAACCCAGCCAACGATGCCTGGGGAATTCTTGGTATCCCCGACGCGGTGGGTCTGGGCGGGTTCGAGACCATGGCCGCGCCAGGCGATTCCGGCGGGCCGAACTTCATCAGCGGGCTGATTGCGGCGGTGACGTCGTTTGGATTCAGCTACACGTATTCGGGCGGGCCGTTCTGCCCGATCGGAACCTGTTCGCCAGATACCGTCGCGGGGACCAATAGCTCCTTTGGCGAGATCGGCGGCGACACGCGCGTGTCGTCTTACGCCGCGTCGATCAACGCTATCGTCTTCGCCCCAACGCCCTCGACGCTGCTGTTGATGCTGGCGGCGGCGCGGTTCCTGCTCCGGCGCCGCGCACCGCGTTCCGTTTAGCCGCCCGCGAGAATCTGCTTCAGGCGGTTCGACATCGCCTCGATCAGCTTGGCGACGGTCTTGTTCTTGCGCGCATTGGCCCAATAGGCCTTGAGCTTGGCGCGTGAACCGATGGCGTCGGTCTCGCCCACCAGCGCGCCGACTTCGGTGGCGAAGAACAGCGCCGGAACGACAAAACAGTCGGCAACGGTCGGCGAACCGCCGGCGGCGAACTTTTTGCCCGACATCAGGCCTTCGAGCACATCAAGGCCCTTCTGCACGCTCGCCTTGGCAGCGTCGATCGCCGCCTGATCGCCGCTCTTGGCGCGGATCACGCGGAAGATCGAGAGCCCGCCCGGTTGAACGTACTCGGCGGCGATTGCTGCGATCAACCGCGCCTGCGCGCCCGCCTTGGCCGCCGCCGGGATGATTTTCTTCTTCTTATACTTGGCGTCGAGGTAGTCGACGATCACGGCCGACTCGTACACGACCTCCTTGCCGTACTTGATTGTCGGGATTTTGCCGAAGGGGTTGAGCTTCAGAAACTCAGG
>VGEM01000567.1 GCA_016869315.1 Alphaproteobacteria bacterium
CCAACATCGTGATCACGCGCCCGGCCACAGGAACCTTGAGTGCGTTGCAAACGGCGGCACTCAATAACGTCTCCGGCAAGATCCCGGCGGCGGTGCAGGCGGCGCTGGTGGCTGGCGACGGAACGGCGAACGGCGTCAACCCTGATTTCAAGATTCCATCAGTTTACAAAGCCTCCATCGGCATTGATCAAACGCTGGACTTGGGACGCTTCGGAAGCGACTACCAACTTCGTGCCGACGTGATCTACAGCAAGGTCAACGAGGCACAGAACTGGATCGATCTCCGGCGCATCGTCACCGGCACCGCGCCGGACGGACGCCCAATCTATGGTCTTCGCCCGACCACGCCGGCATTGCCTGCGGCCGGCAACGACATGCTGTTGACCAATACCGATGGCGGTCGCGGCTGGGTGGCGTCGGTTCAGATTGCGAAGGATTGGGAAACCGATCTCGGCAAGTTTACACTGGAAGCAGGCTACACCTGGCAGGACATTACCGACATCAATTCGGGCACCAGCTCGGTCGCACTGTCGAATTGGGACAATCTGGCGACCGACAACATCAACAACCCGAAAGAGGCGACGTCCAACTACGAGATCAAGCATAACGCGATTGTCGCGACCAATTGGTCGAAGGCCTTCTGGGGCGACTACGAAACCTCGGTCGGGTTCTTCGGTTCAGCGCGGTCGGGCCGGCCGTTCAGCTATACCTTCGCCGGCGCCAGCGCGCTGTTCGGCGACCCACGGCAGGGCGCCCGCCAACGGCAGTTGTTCTACGTTCCGCGCGACGCCAACGATGTCAACTTGGCCGGCGGCCTGACGTACGCCCAGCTCGACGCGTACATTGTCGCAAACGGCCTCGACAAATATCGTGGGCAGATCGTCCCGCGAAATGCGTTCCGCAGTCCGTCGGTCCTGACGGTCGACATGCGTTTCAGTCAGGAAATTCCGGGTCTATTCGAAGACTCGAACGGCTTGTTCACTCTGGATATCCGCAACCTGACCAACCTGATCAACTCGAGTTGGGGCCGCGAAATCCAAATCGGATTCCCGTTCGTTGTGCCTGTGGTCGAAGCGACCAGTGGGGCGGGCGGCCGATACACCTATTCCGGTCCGCTCCGCACCAAGAACCGCTTGCTGCTGGCCCGCCAGTCGGTTTGGCAGATTCAGTTCGGCGCGAAGTACGAATTCTGATTGGATAAAGGCATCTCAAACGCCGGCCCCGGGAAACCAGGGCCGGCGTTTTCTTTCTTGGGTCAGCCTTTCTGGACGCCGGCGCGGCCCTGCTCGACGGCGAATGTCGCCAGCGTCTTGAACCCCGTATCGCGAGCCATCACATCGTCGACAGTGCGGAGCGTCGTGCGCCAGACGTTGCGATCAACGTCGCAGAGCACGTAACCGCGGAACCGGTCGTCGATCAGCGCGATGTTCGGATTTTCGCGCGCCATGGCGTTGAATACGGCGGTATTGAAGCTCTCGGACGTGACTGAAGTCGTGACGAACTCGCTGATCAGCGTCGCTGAGTTCTGATCGATATCGTCGTCCTTGACGTCGCCCACAACGTAGCTGTGGATATCGCCGCCGAGCGACACGACGTTTTGAATGTTCCGTCGCTTGATCAGATCGAGGATCTTGCGCCGCGCCG
>VGEM01000568.1 GCA_016869315.1 Alphaproteobacteria bacterium
CACGGCAAAGGCGACGGCTACGGCAACGCCTATGGTCTCGATCCAGCGCAGGCCGATTGGCTGCGGCAGGTTTTGAAAGGTGCGGCGAAAGCGGTTGTCTGTGCGCACGTGCCGCCGTCGGGGTGGGTCGGCGCCGCCGAATTCGAGCGCATTATCAATGACGCCGGCTGCGTGAAGGCCGTGCTCTGTGGCCACGTGCATCGCAACATCACGACGAAACTCGGCAACATCCCGGTGCTCGTCCGCGTGGCGAATGTGACCACGCCATTTGGCTACACGATGGTCCACGGCTACGCCGACGGCCGGGTCGTTCTCGTACAGAAGTCGCAGCATTTTCCTCTCGAGGATTTTCTCTCCGCGGGCTTTCACGCCAAGTCGCCGCTCGGCACGGAGGCCGACCGCTACATGACACTGGGGGGTGCGTCCGAGCAACTGCCGCTGACCGGCCTCAAGGTCATCGGCGATGGCGCGAAGGCAGTGATCCAGGACGGCCATCTCAAACTTGAAGCGCCCAGCGGACGTTGCAAGGTCTTGATCGATCACAAACCGCTCAAGCGCGCTCGTCTATCGCTGACCATAGTGAAAGCGGGCGCCGATCGCATTGGCGGCCTCGCGGGGGACATCGAGGCCACGCTCACGGCAAAATATTCGACGGACGGCAAAGTCTACCTCACGCGCGGAAAGGAAGTCCTGGCGCGGTCGTGGTTCAACATCGGCGATCACATCGCCTACCGGCTCACGCTTGAAACGGACGGCAAACGGGTGCGCGCGTCGTGGAAGAACATGCTCGATCTTGAAGCGCCGGCCGTGGACGAAAGCCAGTTCGGATTTTTCGTCGATCGCGGCACGGCATTCGTCACCGACCTGACGCTCGAATCGTTGCGCTAAGGATGCGCCACAACCAGCAACGTCTTCGCCCGCCGCTGCGCGCACCCCATCGCCTGCCGCAAGTTCTCCGGATCGAGCGCCGCGAAACTCTCGTCGAGTATCGCAATCTCGGACCGCTGCAACAACGCCCGCGCCATAAACAACCGGCTGCGCTCGCCCTGCGACAACTGCCAGCCCGTCTCGCCGATCATCTGTTCCATCCCACAACGGCCCGAGTCCCAACTCGTCACACACCGCGCGCGCTTCGCGCAGGTCGTCTTCGGCCGGCGGCCACGCGCGTCCCATCAGCAGGTTGAACGCAAACGTCCCCGTCAACACGTGATTCTCGTGATACTGCGGCGCCGACGACACGACGCGCCGCCAAGCCGCCGCACCCATCGTCGCGCGGTCGAGCCCACCCGCCAGCAACAGCCCCGCCGACGGCTCGCGCAATCCCGCGATCAACGACGTCAGCGTCGACTTCCCTCCCCCCCGACGCTCCTTCCAACAAGATCCAATCGCCCCGCCGCACCGATAGCGAAACGCCATCGAGTATCGGCTTCGGTCTCGTGTCATACCGTACAAAGAGCTCGCGCGCATCGATCAATGCGTCACCCGGCGAAGCGGACGCCAACGCACCGGGCCGCTCCTTGCGCGCTGCCGCATCGAACAACGGCCGCACCTCATTCCACGCAATCGCGGCGCCCGCCAACGACGCCGCTCCCGTCACCGCCGACCGCATCGCGCGGTAGCCCAGCATTAATCCGCCGAT
>VGEM01000569.1 GCA_016869315.1 Alphaproteobacteria bacterium
TCTCGACCATGCGCGAAGCGCTGACCGAGACCAGTTTCTCCTTGGTCTGACCCTGGAACTGGGGCTCGCGGATGAACACCGACAGCATCATGCAGGCGCCGCCCCACAGGTCCTCGCCGGTGACAATGCTCGCCTTCTTGTTGTTGATCAGCTCGCCGTAGCCCTTGATGCCGCGCAGCAGGGCAGTGCGGAGCCCAGCCTCATGGGTGCCGCCCTCGGGCGTCGGGACCGTGTTGCAGTAGGAGTTGAGAAAGCCCTCGCCATCTTCGGGCCAACACAGGGCCCATTCGACACGGCCGTCGTCTTCGGAGAACTTGGCATTGCCGTGGAACACGGCGTCGGCCACTTTCTTGCGGCCGTTGGTCGCGTGAGCGAGGTAGTCCGTCAGTCCGTTGGGAAAGTGGATTTCGGACTCGGCCGGAACGTCGTCGTGGCCCTTGAGCAGCGACGCGTCGCAACTCCACTTGATGCGCACGCCTTCAAACAGATACGCCTTCGAGCGCGCCATGCGATAGGCGACGGCCGGACTGAACTTGGCCTTGTCGCCGAAGATTTGCGGATCGGGCGTGAAAGTGACGCGGGTGCCGCGCCGGTTCGACGGGCCGACTTTGCTCAACTTGCCTTTGGCGACGCCGCGGCTGAATTTCTGCTGCCAGGCAACCCGATCGCGCGAGACTTCGACCGTCAAGTCGTCGGCCAGGGCGTTCACGACACTGACGCCGACGCCGTGCAAGCCGCCGGAGGTCTGATAGACCTTGCCCGAAAACTTCCCGCCCGAGTGCAGCGTCGTCATAATCACTTCAAGCGCCGATTTCTTTGGAAATTTCGGGTGCGGATCGATCGGAATGCCGCGGCCGTTGTCGCGGATCGAGACTTCATTGCCGGTGCCCAGGTGTACTTCAATGATCGAGGCGTGGCCGGCGACCGCTTCGTCCATGGCGTTGTCGAGCACCTCTGCGATCAGGTGATGCATCGCCTTTTCGTCGTTTCCGCCAATGTACATGCCGGGGCGGCGACGGACGGGCTCCAATCCTTCAAGAACCTCAATGTCCTTGGCGGTGTATTCGCCCTTGCGGGAGGCATGCTGAAAAAGATCGGCCATGTGGATAGTTTACCATAGAAGAACGTTTGCGGAACTAGCGAAAGTAGCTATCTTCTTGATCTAACACAATATCTTGATAGAGGCGCTAATGCCTGATCTCGAAGCGCAACCACATACGCCCAGCGGCGAACTTTCGCTCCGGGTCCTTGCCATGCCGGCCGACACCAACCCGGCGGGAAATATCTTCGGCGGTTGGGCGGTCGGGCAGATGGACATGGCGGGTGCGATGCATGCTGCCGCGCATACTGGAACGCGTGTCGTGACCGTTGCGATCGACGCCATCAAGTTTCACAAGCCGGTCCACGTCGGCGATGAAGTGTCGTGCTGGACGCGCGTCACACGCGTTGGCCGCACCTCAATTTCGCTCAAGGTCGAGATGTGGGTGCGCCGCGCGCGGCATGGCGATCCGGTTCACGTCACCGAGGGCGTGATCACCTATGTCGCGCTCGACGAGCGCGGTCAGCCGGCGGAGATCAAAAGTCGCAACTATTAGAGCATTTCCCGGCGAAGTG
>VGEM01000570.1 GCA_016869315.1 Alphaproteobacteria bacterium
TCGCGCCGACGCCGCCAAGCAGACCGCCGCGCGCCAACAGATCAACAGTTTCAACACGGCGCTCGGCGCATACAAACTCGATACGAGTTTGTATCCGACTACGGAACAGGGCCTGGCGGCGCTGCGGACCAAGCCGGAAGGGTTGAATGGGTGGCAGGGGCCATATTTGCCACAGGAAATTCCGACCGACCCTTGGGGCCGCGCCTACGTTTACAAGTTCCCGGGCGAGCATGGCGATGAGCCGGATATTGTCAGCCTCGGCGCCGATGGGCAACCCGGTGGCACGGGCATTGCCGAGGACATTGTGAGTTGGAAGTCGAAGTGAACGGTGGGCTGATACTTGTCGCGATGACGCTACTCGCTCTTGCGTGGGCGGTGTCGTGGCACCCGCCTTCCGCGCGCCACCAGGCGAAGCGAACGGCAGCGCGGCAACAAATCAAGTCGTTTCACCAAGCACTTGCGGCGTATCTCGCGGACACGAAGACGTATCCGCCCACTTTACAGGGGCTGCGAGTTGCACCCGAGAGGGTGAAAGGTTGGCGCGGGCCGTATCTGCCGCAAGATATTCCGACGGATCCTTGGGGCACTCCGTACGTTTATTCTTTCGAAGGTCAAGTTCGAATTGTGAGCCTCGGCGCGGATCGAAAGCCGGGTGGCGAGGGCAATGCGGAGGACGTGAAGTGAAGCACGCAGCCCGCAGCTCACAATCCGGCATCACCCTGATGGAGATGCTCATCGTCATCACAATCATCGCCGTCATGGTCGGCGTCGCATTTCCGTCAATCGCCTCCGGCGTTGAAACACTCCGCCTGCGGTCGGCCAGTGACCTCATCGTCAGCGGCATGAACTCGGCGTTGAACCGCGCCGAACGCTGGCAGATGCCGGTCGAAATGCGCATCGAGCGCGGCAACAATCGCATCCTTTTCGCAACGGTCGCGCCCGGGTATGCGCGCGAGGTCACGATGCCGGAGGGCGTCACAATCGAGCGCGTGCTTCCCGTGATTCCAAATCTCAACGAAAACCTTCCACGCCACTTCCTCATTCATCCCGGCGGCACCGTGCCGCGCATTGGCATCGAGCTGAAGAACCGCAAGAACACGCGCCGATTGGTGTCGATCGATCCAATCACGGGTGTCGCGCAAGTCGCCGAGGTTATGCCGTGAAACGGGAACGTGGATTTTCACTGCTCGAAGTGATGGTCGCGACGCTCATCATGGTCGTCGCCGTCGTTGCGTTGCTTTCGAATCTGACGACTTCGCTGCGCAATGCGGCGCGGTTGACCAACTACGACCGCGCGGCGCTGATGGCCCGGCACAAGATGGACGAGTTGCTGCTTGTGACGCGATTTCCACAGAACGCGGTGATCGAAGGCCGGTTCGATCCGTCGCAGTCGTCGGGGCTTGACGCGGCGTGGCGCGCGCGGGCGTCGATCTTCGAGGCGGCGCCGAACGCAGGCGCCGGCCAGCCGGTTCTCGAACGCATCGAACTCGAAGTGCGTTTCGATCAGAGCGGGCAAGCGAAAACCTTCCTGCTCGAAGCATTTCGTAAACGCGATCTGTTCCCCGACGAGCAGTACGGAGCGCCTCGATGAAACACG
>VGEM01000571.1 GCA_016869315.1 Alphaproteobacteria bacterium
GCATCAAATTCGATCAGCAACATACGGCCAACAGCCGAGTCGCCGTTGGACAAAAGCACGGCGCGCGCAGTCATATCGGGCGGCACGCCCCAGTGCCGCGCGAATGCATCGCCTCGCATCGTGAACTGGGCACTCGCTGTCAGGCCGAGCAGATCCCGATAGAACAACAACGCCTCTTCTAGTTTCGTTACGCTCATTACCGCCGCACTTAATGAACTCGCCATGAATAGTTTCATCCCGTGATGGCCCCGAATCGGGTGCCTTGGTTGACGCAAATGCCGGGATGATCGTGATGGTCACTGCAACGCGAGGTACGTGGCTTGCACAGCCTTGGCGTGATCGACCCGGCGTTTGGAGAACACACTTTTGGGCCGAAACCGTCTACGGTTCGTCGATAGTGCGGAGGGGTGAGAATTTCTATATTTGTTACTCGGTACTTTATTGAATCGCTATTATAGCGAGTCACGATGAACAAATGTACTTATGAAATTGAAATGTGGTCGGCGGCGCCGTCAGATTCCGATCCGTGATCTTGAGGCAAACTGTCTTTTCGCATGTCGCTGCGACACCTAAACTCGTCCAGTCAGTCTTGAAGTGGATGCAATTGCCATGCGCGCGCAAGCCCAACACCCGATGATTCCGAATCCGACCCACGACGAGTCGTCGCGTACAATGTTCATGTATCACCTGGCGAATTTCATCCGCAGCGACGTCACGCCACACAACAAGTCGGTCTATGACCGCATTGTCCGACCAGGCTTCGAGGCGGCGAACGGTCGCGCGCCGGCCACCCGCCAGGAGGTCCGCCGGGCGATGGAACCGACCTCTGCTTACAAGATGTCGAGCGCGCTTCAGCGCAGCTCACAGGAAATGATGTGGGCGTCGGTCGGCGAAACGGTGGGGCGCGAACTGCCCCGGCTGGTCTCGAATTTCCGCACCGTCAGCGCCGGAACGACGAAAGGCACGCTCGCGCTCGACCCGACGCTCGATGCACCGGACTACACGGCGCTCAATCATCACCACTGCATGCCCGGCGGCTACCATGAAGATCACGTTGACGACGACGTGTTTCAGGGGGCGCTCTACGATCGCGGGTCCTTCATTTACGTCGACGGCAATTTTGGACCGTGGAACGACGGCCTCGGCATGGCACTCGCCAAGTTCATCAAGATCAAGTTCCCCGACTTCAAACCGCGACGCATTCTCGACATGGGCTGCACCGTCGGTGGCTCAACCGTATGCCTGAAGCAAATGTTTCCAGAGGCAGAGGTGCATGGCGTGGATCTTGGGGCCCCCGCGCTCCGTTATGCGCACGCCCGCGCCGAAGCACGCGGAGTCGAGGTTCATTTCCGACAGGCCAACGCCGAACGGACATCTTATCCGGACGGTCACTTCGATCTGGTCTGCTCGGCCGCGATGTTCCACGAGAGCTCGCGCCGGGCCGTGCTCAATTCCCTGAAAGAATCGCGCCGGCTGCTGGCGGATGGCGGTGTGATGGCTCATGCCGAAATCCAGCCGTTCAAGAAGCAGGATCCATGGCTCGATTTCATTCGCGATTGGGACAGTCTCAACAATATGGAACCG
>VGEM01000572.1 GCA_016869315.1 Alphaproteobacteria bacterium
CGCAGAGCCAGCAGGTCCGGTCGTTTAAGACCGACTCGAACGGCTCGTTCAACTTCACCAACATCGTTCCGGGCGTCTATAACGCCAACGTCAGGATGGCCGGTTTCAAGACGTACGAACAAAAGAACATCATCGTCGCCGCGCAGGAACGCATCGACTTGCGCGACATCCGGCTGCAGGTCGGCGATGTGGCGACCACCGTCGAAGTGCAAGCCGCCGCCGTCAATGTGCAGACGACAAGTTCCGATCGTTCCATTTCGATTACGACTCGCCAGATTGAAGATACGCCCACGCGCGGCCGCAATCCGCTTTCGCTGATCATGACGCTGCCCGGCGTGCAGACCGCGGCCGGCAACGACTTCCGCGGCTGGTCGGGCGGCGGCATTCCGCCGGTCAACGGCGGACGAACCGGTCAGATTATCGTGAATCTCGACGGCGTCGCCTCGCAGGACTCCGGCAATCTGAACCCCGGCTACCTTTCCCCGAGCGTGGACGCGATCGGCGAAGTGAAGCTGCTGGTTTCCAATTTCACCGCCGAGTATGGCGGTCGCACCGGCGGGCAGTTGACCTTCTCGATCAAGAGCGGCACACCGCAGTTTCACGGCAGCGCGTATTACTACTGGCGCCACGAATCGCTGAACGCCAATGAGTTCTTTAACAACAAACTTGCCGTCAACGGCGTCGCGATCAACAAGCCGCGCTATCGCTATCAAAACCCTGGCGGCACGATCGGCGGACCGCTCATCATCCCCGGCACGCGCTTCAACAAAGACCGCACGAAGTTGTTCTTCTTCTATAGCTACGACCGGCTGCGCAATAAGAACAACATCGAAAACACGTTCACGATGCCTTCGGCGCGCGAGCGCGCCGGCGATTTCTCGCAGACCGTGACCACTCAAAATATTCAGGTTCCGATCTTCGACCCGACCACGCAGCAGGTTTTCCCGGGCAACATCATTCCGGCGAACCGAATCAATCCGGCCGGGCTTGCGATGTTGAACCTGTTCCCGCTGCCGCACGAGCAGGGTCTGGGCCTCGACCCCACCGGCCAGCGCCGCTTCAACTACCGCGCCATTCTGCCCCAATCGCGGCCCAACGTCGGCAAGATTCTTCGCGTCGATTACAACCCGATGCCGAAGTTAGTCACCTTCGTCCGCTTGCTGCAGGACTACCAGGCCGTCGACGGTTATGCCGGAACGGTTGGCCCTTCGGGCGGCTCCTGGGGCCAGTTCCCTCACAGCTATCACGTGCAGGCCGCCGGTGCGGTTGGCACCGCTGTCTATACCTTCTCGCCGACACTGATCAACGAATTCACCTGGGGCGTCAATCGCGGAAAGCAGGGCGTCGATCCGATCGGCGCCGTGACCTCGACCGCGGTCGGCGGTACCAAGACCTACGCCGACAACCTGCTCCCGCTCAAAGGGGCGGGTGGACAGACCATCAATCTGCCGCGCATCTTCCCTGGCAGCAACGTGTTGAACCTTCTGCCGCAGGTGAACTTCGGCTTCCCGGGTGGTATCGGGATCGGACCCCAGTCGGCCGGGCAGGCGATTTCGCAGGGCCCGAATTTTGGTCACGACGCG
>VGEM01000573.1 GCA_016869315.1 Alphaproteobacteria bacterium
GCCGGTCGGTGGCATCTGGGCCATCAACGGCAACATCGGCGAGTGGCATGTGCTGACCGAGGACGGCTTCTACCTCACGCGCCTGTTCCAGGGCGACCCGTTCAAGACCCAGTGGCCGGACCAGGCGGTGCCGGGCACCATCCTGGACAACGTGCCCCCCGGTCTCGGCGGCGAGGATTTCGGCGGCTCCCTGCGCCAGGGCAAAGACGGCAAGGTCTATATCCAGGCCGGCAAGACCGGACTCTGGAATGTCGAGGTCACGGGTCTGGAGACGATCCAGGAAATCCCCGGCGGCAAGGTGGCGATCGGCGCCGACGACGTGAAGATGGCCCAGACGATTCGCGAGAAGCAGTTGCAGGTCGCCGTCGGCAACAAGAAATACGGGATCCGGAAGGCCACGGTGGCGTTCAGCGGCAACCTCGACGCGGACTTCAAGGGCTTCGAGGATCCGGAGAAGCCGGCGTTCGAGAGGCAGTCCGGCACGCGCGTGCGGGTCGCCATGGCCCGGGACGAGGCCAATCTCTACGTGGGCTGGGAGGTGCAGGACGACACGCCGTGGGTCAACGGCGCGGACGCGCCCGAGTTCCTGTATGCCCGCGGCGACACCGTGGACCTGCAGCTCGGGACCGACCCCGCCGCCGACAAGAAACGCGGCGAACCCGTGAAGGGCGACCTGCGCCTGTCCATCGGCAACTTCAAAGGCCAGCCCACGGCGGTGGTTTACCGCAAGGTGGCGGACGTGAAGAAGCCCAAGACCTTCAGCTCCGGCGTCGTGAAGGAATACGTGATGGACAGCGTCGTGGTTCTGGCCGAGGCCAAGGTATCCGTGAAGGTGGAGGGCAAGCGCTACGTGGTCGAAGCAGCGATCCCGCTCGCCTCGCTCGGGCTGAAGGTCACCGACGGCCTGGCGCTGCGCGGCGACTTCGGCGCCACGCACGGCGACAAGTCCGGCACCGACACCGCCCTGCGCACGCACTGGAACAACCAGACCACGGGCATCGTCAACGACGAAGTCTTCGAGTTGAAGATGGAACCGGCGAACTGGGGCGAGATCACGTTTGCGCCTTAGTTCATGGTTCTTTGTTCTTTGTTCTTGGTTCTTTGTTAACCGACTAAGACCAAGCCCATTGAACCAGGAACCAGGAACCAAGAACTAAGAACCGAAAACCAAGAACATGAACGAACAACCCAAGCGGCAGGTCATAAGCCGCCGCGATCTACTCGCATCGGCCGGTGCGACGGCGGCCGGTATGCTGCTGTTGAACGAAGTGTCAGCGGCCGACAACCCCGCGGCTCAGCTTGGCGACCGCGCGTCGTCGATCAAGATCACCGGCTTCAAGACCTACCCTGTCGGCAGCAAGACGCTTTTGAAAATCGAAACCAACCAACCGATCTTCGGCTGGGGCGAGATTTCGCAATTGCCGCCGACGGTCGCGGGGCCGCTCGTGCAGTCGATGTTTGAACTGCTCGACGGCGAGAACCCAACGCGCATCGAGCATCTCTGGCAGAAATTGTTTCGCGCGCACCGGGATTATCGCGGCGGCGCATTCATGCTGCACACCATTGCG
>VGEM01000574.1 GCA_016869315.1 Alphaproteobacteria bacterium
TGCAGCCAGGACTCACGAACGACTTCGGAGATGGCGGCAGCGTCGCCGGCGACAGCCGGACGAACGGACACAACAGACATGGCGACTCCACGGCACTTTATTTCTTTTAGTGCAGCGTACAGCGGGCCCCTTGCCGGACCGTTAACGAATGGATTGTCGTGTAAAATGCGGGCCCAATAGGGCCCAGGCTCAGAAGCCTTCGCGTTCCAAACGCTTGCGCTCGAGCTTGCGGGCGCGGCGGACGGCCTCGGCCTTCTCGCGGGCGCGGCGCTCGGACGGCTTTTCATAAGCCTTGCGCAGCTTCATTTCGCGGAAGATGCCTTCGCGCTGCATCTTCTTCTTCAGGGCCTTCAGGGCCTGGTCGACGTTATTGTCGCGGACGATGACTTGAACCAGAGTGGCGCTCCTGTGTCTTTCCGTTGCCGTTCGCAAGCACGACCGAAGCCGTCGCTCCGGACCGTCCGGGGCGTGTGGTCTCACAGGCGATACCTGCGGGAAGGGGCGGTCTATACCACGTAGTTCGCGCCGTTGGAAAGTCCGAGGGGCCCGAGAATGGCCACGATTTCAGCGCCTTATTTAACTTTGTTGGGCCTTTTGCGCTTTTGCCGTGGCGCCGACCCGAGCCTCACGTTATACCAGCGCCGATTCCGGGCCCCGCCCGAAATTCCTTAGAATCTAAGGGCTTAACTTATGGCGGTGCTTCCGATTGTGCGCATGGGCGCTCAAGTCCTCAAGGAACCGGCCGCGCCGGTCGAGGACTTTGGCGATCCCGCGCTGTCGAAACTGGTCGAGGACATCGTCGACACCATGGTCGCCGCCCGCGGGATTGGGCTCGCCGCTACCCAAGTCGATGTCGGCCGGCGTGTTGTCATCTTCTTCGTGCCGGCGGCCCGCAACGACGGGGTCGATGTACCGCTGACGGTAATGTTCAATCCGGTGATCACGCCGCTCACGACCGAAACCGAGTCCGACTGGGAAGCCTGTCTCTCGGTGCCGGGATTGACCGGCATGGTGCCGCGGTGGACATCGATCCGATACAGCTACCAGGACATCCAAGGCCAACAGGTCGAACGCGAAGCTCATGGCTTCCATGCGCGCGTGGTTCAGCACGAATGCGATCACCTCGACGGATATGTCTACCCGATGCGCATGCGCGATATCTCGACGCTGGCCTATGTCGACGAACTGAAATCCGAGGCGGCTGAGCGCGGCGAAAACTTCGAGATCGAGGAGGAGGGCGAACTCAATGCTCCAGCCGAGGAAGACGTCACGGCAGAATCGGAACGGACATGACGAGCGAAGTTGACCCCACGCGAATGGCGCGCGATCAGCTGGTGCTGGCGCTGTTGCCCCAGGTTCCCTTTGACGGCTGGACGCAGACGGCGCTCAAGGTCGCCTGCGCAGCGGAAGGGCTTGCAGCGGCTGACGCTCGACTTCTTTTTCCCGGAGGCGGTACCGACGCCATCCGACATTTTGTCGACATGGCGGATCGGATGATGATCGCCGACTATGTGGCGTCGGAGACCTCGACCCTGCGCCTTCGGGACAAAG
>VGEM01000575.1 GCA_016869315.1 Alphaproteobacteria bacterium
GATCCCGCGATCGGTCGCGATGTAAAAGATGTGCCCGGCAATCGTGATGTGGCGCGCGCCGGTGAGGATGCCGCCCGGATTCCATGTCAACGCCCGCTCGATGAAGTTGTTGCGCGGCTCGCCGTCGGCGAAGGTGTCGATGTCGACGACGATCATGCCTTCCACGGCGTCAGTGACAAAGGCGTAGGAATAGATCGGATGGATGGGCTGTTCCTGGTTCGTCTCGGTCATCAGCTCGCGGGTCGCTTCGTCTTTGTACATGCGAACGGGCGCGACCGGCTGGGTCGTGGCCAGCGCCATGCAGGTCGCATTTTCGCTGCCAATGTGCGCATCGTGGCCGAGCGGGCTGAACGGCGCGGTGATGATGCGTTGCGAAATTCCCTTGTTGGCAATCGAGGCGATATCGTAGACGCGGAATCCGTCGTTTCCTTCAGCGACGAACAGATACTCACCGCGCATCTGGATGCAGCGCGCCGTGCCGCCAGAGTGACCGTGACTCTCCTTGAGCTCGCGGCCCCGTTTCTGATGATCGCCGAACCAGTCGGGATAGGCGTAGCGGTGCAGGTAGCTGCCGATCACCGATTGTGGCTCGTCCCACTCGGTGACGTTGACCGCTTCGACGCCACCGTCGGCGCCGACCCAAGCATTGTAGCCGACGAAATTCACGAAGTTCGTTCCGTGCAGCAGCGTCTGCGCCATGATGGCGTTGTTGTCGCCCTGGTCCGACAAGTGGCAGTCGCTGCAGGTCTTGGTCTCAGTCTTGCGCTCGGTGTGCGGGTAATGTGGTGCGAAGGCCTGGCTCGAGTATCCCGACGCTGCGATCGGCGGTTGCTGGATGTAAATCTTTTCGCGATTGATGTTAGTCGAGGACAGAATCAGCGCCGATGACGAGCGGATTGGCGCGACCGTGTTGCCCTTGGTTGTCTGATGGCGGCCGAGATGGAACATCTCGTCGCGGACGACTTGAGGATTGTAGGTCGCGTAGTTCCGCGTCTCGCCCCCTTCAAAGTGATGTCGTTCAGTCTTCCAGTTCGCTTGGATCGGAAGGTGGCATCCGGCGCACGACGTGGTCCACGACAGGTGGCAGGTGAAGCATTCCATGTCTTCGGGCTTGTGCGCACGATCTTCGGCTTTCACCCCGAGGCCCCAGGTCTGAACGCCATCCGCCGCGTCGAGCGTGCTCATGAGCTTGGACCGCGCCGCTTTGGGGTTGTAATCGGCCTTGGCCGGATTTACCGAGTCTTTGACCAGGCTCATTTCCCATTCGAGCTTTGGATCGAGCGCCGAGCGCTGGAACAGCCGGCAGTCGCGATCTTCTGTCACCGGGCGATCGCATTCGGTGCCGCGCCACTCGAACCGACTGCGGCCGCCGGTCACGCGCAGCGCCGACAGGTCCGAGCCGCCTGGCGGCGCGGCCGGCCCGGTGGTTCGAAGGTCGGGATAGGCGTTGGCGGTGCCATGGCAGTCCGAACAGCGAATTTCGATGGCGTTAGCGACCTCGCCGTAGATGTAACCGTTGCCGTGTGC
>VGEM01000576.1 GCA_016869315.1 Alphaproteobacteria bacterium
CTTCTGGTTCAGGTCGCAAGGCGTTTGCCGGCGCGAGGCGACGCACTAAGATCGGCCACAGGACATGGGCATGGGCAAACTCGCGGGTAAAGCGGTCGTTGTCGCCGGCACCGAAAATGTCGTCGGCCGTGCTGTTGTTGCTGCGGTGGCGGCGGCCGGAGGCCGGGTCCACGAGATCGGGGCCATTTCAGCTCTCGATCCCGCAGCCTGGGACGAGTCGTTCGATCAATCTCACAGCCGCTTCGGGTCCGTCGATGTCTTCATCAACGCGCGCCACATGGTTCAGTCCCGATCGATCGGCGCGACCTCGGCGGGGCAGTTCACGTCTGACGTCTTTGATCTCGCTGCGGCCGGCTGGCTGGCCCAGAAGCACGCGATCCTCGCGCTTAGGAAGTCGGGCGGTGGCGTCATTGTCAGCATTCTCTCGGTGTTGGCGCGCGTCGCAGCGCCCAACGCCGCCGCGCTGTCGGCTGCCGCGCGCGGCCTTCTCATGTCGAGCAAGTCTGCAGCGCTCGAGTGCGCCCGGGCCGGCGACAAGATCGTCGTCAATGCGGTTCTGGCGGGCCGGATTGAGGGCGATTCCCACCATTGGCCCGACGGTGGCCTGCTGCCGACGGCGCCGCCAGTGACGGCCGACGAGGTCGCGGCGGCGGCGCTCTATTTCGCAACCGATGGCGCCGCCTACGTGACGGGGGCCGAAATTCCTGTCGACGGCGGCTTTCTGGCGAGCTGAGGCAAAGCGCATGGGCGTACTCGCGGGCAAGATCGCGGTGGTGACCGGGGGAACCTCGGGCCTCGGTCGCGCCACCGTGCTGGCGTTGGCGGCGGAAGGCGCGCGCATCGTTTTCACCGGCCGCAATGCCAAAGGCGCGGACGAAACTCAGCGTCGGCTCGCCGCCGCCCATCTCGAAGCGCGTTATTTGCCGCATGACGTGACGCAGGAGGCCGATTGGGCGCGGGTCTGCGCCGATCTCTCGGCGCGCGAGGGCCGGCTCGATATCCTGGTCAATAACTCGGGCGTGTCGCGGTTGCGGCCAGTCGAGACATTGACGATGGACGATCTCAAGTTTCTGCTCGACGTGAATGTCGTCGGCATGTTCCTCGGAATCAAATATGCATTTGTCTTGATGGAAAAGAATCCCGGCAAGGCCGGTTCCATCATCAATGTCTCGGCGCTCAACGCCCTGCGGGGCTCGCCCAATTCGACTGCCTATGCCATCGCCAAGGGTGGCACGACAAATCTCGCCCGCGCCGCTGCGCTTGAGGGTTGCACGGATGGACGCCAGATTCGGGTGAATGCCATTCATCCCGGCGTGCTGTTCGAAGAAGGCGACAAGCCGTCTCCGGGGGCCATCGCGCTCTATGGCGAAGAGGGCGCCAAGGCTTTCGTTCGCAACAATATTGAAACCACGCCAATGCAGCGCCTTGGCCATCCGCGCGATATCGGCGCGGCAGTCGTATTTCTGGGCAGCGACGCATCGAAGCACGTGACCGGCGCCGAGATCATTGTCGATGGCGGCCGATCCG
>VGEM01000577.1 GCA_016869315.1 Alphaproteobacteria bacterium
CCGTCCGCAACAATGGGTCGAATCTGCCGGCGACAACGATGCCTGGTCCAAAGACATCGGCAACGATGTTGCGATATTGCTGCTCGCTGAGGCGCCGAATATCGGGTGGCTTCCCGGAAGTCTCGGGCTCGCGCGGTCCGCAGGCCGAGAGCGCGAACAGGGCCGAAATCAGAAACGCCGCGAATTTCACCGCGTCGCCTCGGCGGTTTGGCGCTGCGGGCGATTGATGAACGCCGCCACGGCCTCGACCTTGTAGGCCGCTGACAATGTGGTGCAGTTGCCATCCTTGTCGGGATGACCATCAGCGAGTTCGTGCGCCGCCTTGTAGATGGCCGGACAACTGAATTGCTGCGTGTTGGGGAACGCACCCAGCATGCCGCTCACATAATTGGTGAACTGCGTCACATTGACATATCCAGCCGCAAGCCCCTTCGCTCCCGCACCGTCGGCCGAAAGTTCCAGTGAGAGTCGCATCTCGCGCAGCAATTGATTGTCGTACTGATAGTTGCCGAAGAACGGCAGATGTACGTCACCAACATCCGACGTCACGACACCATCGACTATCTTGCCCTTGAGCGTGTCGCCGTACCGCGGCACGCCATTTTCGGCGTCGATACCGTAACTCGAGTACGGCAGCACGCGGCCAGCCGCATCCAGCGTAAACGGGTCGGTCCCGCGATAAAAGACAATCCGGACATCGTCGTCGTTGCGGCGATCGTCGACGCCATCGATTTCGATCAGGATCATGCCGAGCCCGTTGCTCATGCGATGCGAATGAGCATTGTTCTCGATGTGGCCGTCACTGCGCCAGGCCCCGACACACCCCATCAGACGGAACATCTGATTGTCGACGCCCGTCTCGCCAGCCGGCGAGGTGAAATTGTCGTGGCGACAACTCTTCGGCGTGGCGGCGCCATCGCTGTTGCCATCGAGATTCATCCCGAACGAATATTTGCCTTCGGCAGGCTTGAGCGGCGGGTCGTCAACCGAGGTCGGCACAACGCAGACATCCTCGCCGTTACGGCCACGAAAATTGGCGGCGCGCATTTCGGTCGCCGGTACCAGGGTTTGGGCGCGACGCGCGGCGGGCGAGAGGCGCGCATTCCAAATGTCCTTGTTGCCGGGATTGAGACCCTCGGGGCACTCGTCCATGAACTTGGTTTCGTGGAAGGCGCTGAACCAGCGCGTGACCACGAACCCCAGCGTTTCCGCCGCGGAGGCGGGATTCGAAAGCGCACCTGCGATCAGCACGCTCGAGGTCAAAAGCCGAAACGCCATACCCCTCCCCCACACTACGCCGCGCGTGGTTTATCGTACTCCAAACGCCCCGGTCTGTGTAAGAGTAGGCGTGCAGCAAGACGTGATTGGATAGCTCATGAAAACCCTCGTTCTTTCGGCACTGATGGCCGCGACGATGATCGCGGCACGAACAGGCAGCGCCCAAACGCCCGACCCCTCGCTCACTGGCCCGCCGATCTTGTTTGAAGCCGTCCTGACGGCGGACGAACAGACCGCCCCAACCGAAA